>CAOPQH010000040.1 GCA_948505485.1 uncultured Clostridia bacterium | reverse complement strand
GATAGTGTCAATTTATTTCGGGAAATTTTTTAAAAAAATTTTACCCTTCAAAATCGCTTGATAAATAAACTGTTTTAAACAGCTTTATATTCTAATAAATTTTTAAAAAATATTTTTTCTTCTATTGTTCCAAAATTCATTATTGGCACACTTACTGGTTTAAAGTTTATGCTTTCTTTTATCTTTGCGTTTGCTTGATTTCTTATCTTTTGTATTTCTTTAAGTTCTATTACTTTCTTACTATTATTTAAAATTTCTTCTGTACTTATATTATCTTCTTTTGCTGTTCTCAATCTGCTCATATTATTTATGTTTGTTGTACTCCAACCCATTGGTCTTGAACTCATTCTGTCTGAATAAATATGGCTCACATGTCCTTCTGCACTACATCCATGTAATTCTTTCTTATTTCTATATAAATTCTTTATTCCTTCTACATTATTTAAAAGGTATTTCATTAAATCCTCTTTTCTTTCTCTGGTAGTTTTTTCCATTTCTTCTTCCAATATTTCGTAACATATTTCCTTGAATTTAACAAAATTTAGTCTTCTTAATGATGTTCTTATTTCTTTCTTTTGTTTCTCTTTTTCCTTTTTATTTGCTTTTGTTATTCTTCCCACAATTCCATTTACTGCCTTCTTCATATGAAATTCATCTAACACATATACACTCTTTATAATCCATTCTAATCCTGTTTTTATCCAATTTGCTCCATCTCCTGAAATATATACTCTTTCTAAATATTCTGTATCATAATTGTTTTCTATATAGGTCATTACTTCTTCCCATAAGTCATCTATTTTCTTTGTATAAATTCCTCCAAAATGTTTCTTGTTTTTTAGTTCAATTCTTTTTCCTTTTGCTATGATGCTATCATATACAATGATTAGTCTTGGTTCTTCAATTCCACCTTTTTGTAAATGCACATGATCTTCATCTGCTATGATATATAACTTTTTTACTTTCTTTTTGTTTTCTTTTTCTTCTGCTATTTCTTCTTTAAAATCTATTTTATTAATTTCATTCTTTACTGTTTGTTTTGATATTACCGTTCCATATGACGCTTTTTGACCAGCTCTTTTGTATGATGTTTCTCTTGCTTCTTCTATTAATCTTTCTTTTACATTTGGTAACATTCTTTCTCTTTTTTCTAGTTTTAAAAATTGGTCTAAAAGATAAATTCTTTCTTTTGTTTCTTTGTCTTGATAATATCTTCTTTTAAAATTTATTTCTCCAAAAATCGATATAATGGTTCTATCATCTTTTTCTAGAGATTCAAATTTTTCTTTTCTATCTTTTAATTTAAAAATTATATTCTCTGCATATTCTACTAAAAACTGTGTCACTTGGCTTCCAAACTCTATCATTTCGCTTTCTAAATCATTTGTAAAATCTGATATTCCTTTTTCTGTCATTGAATTTTTTAAGCAATTTGCTACTAGACTAATGACTTTTTCGTTAAAATCGTGTAAAATATTTTCCATAAGATACCCCTTTCAATTGGTTAAAGATTTTTAAATTCGAATTTATTTTAACACAATTTTGATTTGGGTATCTTATTTTTTATTTAATTAATTTTCCCGAATTTATTTTACACTAACTTTAAAATGGAAAGGAAAATTCTAATGCTAGATATAGTAAGTAAATATAAAAAATACACCACATACGCTTTCGCCGAGCTTTGTGGTATAATCTATTTACTTAGGTAACACACATTGTCTGTGGCTACTCATTTTCTATCTATATTATACATAGATTTTTGAAAAACCTGATTTAATAGAGTATTAATATTTCTAAAATTTATCTTTTTGTACCATAAAAGCCTAAATTATTGGATTTTACAATAATTTAGGCTTTTTAAGAAACCTTTATTTTAAACAACCTTAAAAAATTTATTTTTGTCATCAAATTTGTTTTTCATTTTTACAGAAAAACCTTTGTAAATAGCCTCATCTTCTAATGAAATGTTAATATCAGCATTGTAAACATATTCTTCATCTAAATTGTTTTTTAAATGTATACTAAAAGTAATATTGCAACCTATATCCTTTAAGTTAACCCCTGCTGTTTTTAATACTTTACCATCAAATACAATAAGATTATTCTCCTTAGATACTTTATATTTTGTAACAATATCTTTATTTACATATCCTAAAGTTATTGGATTTGAACAATCTGTGAAAAACGTAGGTACTGAATAATCATTTGTTTCATTTTCAATATTTGTATGTAAAACATTGTAGTTTATTCTGCCTCCTGAATTATCAATCAATTTAAATTTACCAAATTCATGTATATCTTTGTAATTTAAAATCTGATTACCCGTTCCTGAATTTAATGTCATATTTATATTATCTATATATAACTCATTAATTGTATTTTCTGCTGTTATATCTTTTATATAATTAGTATTATTTATATAAATTGCTATATCTGTATATTGAAAAACACTTAAGTTTTGTAAATTTTGCTGTTTTGTATTATCTACTGCATCAGCACTACTATATAACATAATTTTGTCTATGGTAAAAACTGGATTTTCATTTTCTTGATCAATTTTTATTAATTCTTTAGAAAAATTTTCATTTAATGTCTTTTTATTAATTATATAATGATATATAAACAAAGACAAGCATAACAAAATTATCAATATTATCATTATTAATTTTTCATTTTTTATAATATCTTTAATTTTGTAACTTTCCATATAAATTCTCCATTATCTTAAATACTTTTGTATTCCAATTTTCATCACTTGCATATCTTTTATTTACTCCTGATACTGTAGCTCCATTATAAAATTTTCCTGTAGCTATATTATTATCATATATTTGTGTACCTGATTCATTTAAATAGTTTTTAACTAAATTTTTAGCAACAATATCTATTCCTTCTTCATAAGTCTCAAATGTAAGAGAATTCTCATATGGTCCCCTATCATAAGATCCATATCCAAATAAATTGTTTTTATCTGTAGCAATAGTTGATGTTCCCCAATTACTTTCATGTATTCCTATAGCAGCTACAAAAACACCATTTATATTATACTTTTCTTCTAACTTAAAGAATACCTCTGCATTATCTATAAAAATATTTTTCTTATCTTTTGTATCTGTAAGTATTTTTTTAAAGTCAGATAAATTAAGACCACTTGGTTTGTTAAGTTTCATATCTTTGTCTACTGTTTTTAATATTCTCTTTACTCTACATTTTTCTACTATATCAGGGATTGTATATTCTGATGCTAAACTACTTGCTTTTACATATCCTATATTAGTATCATTATATGAAACTTTACACCATTCTCCTGATAACTCTAATAATTTAACATCTAGACTTTGATCTATTATACAAACAGTTTGAGATGTTTTATCATTTTTTTCTTTTAACTCAACATTTTCTGTAACATACATTGTATCTTCAAGATGAACTTTATGATTTGCTAAAAATTCTGATGTTCCTACTTGTACTACTTGATCTACAATAGGCTCTAATGGCTCTATTCCTGTTTCAACCTCACTTATCAAGTTGTTATTTTCATATGTTCTTATATATGTAACTTCTTCTTTTCCTTTTATTCCTTCTTTTATTATAACTTCTTCACCTTTAGGTAAATCAGGGTTGTCCTCTTTTATTATTTCAAAATCAACTTCTCTTTCTCCTACAACTAATTCCTTTTTCATAGTAACACTTATATTATTAGATATTATATTTAAAACATCTAGTTCATCAGCATTTTGTTCAAATTCTACTACTGGCTTATTTTGATTTGTATCTTTATCTACATCAGTAGTAGCAAAAATATATCCTGTAGAAATCATTACTAAAGATATTGCTAATAATCCAATAATAATAACACTTATGCCTTTATTATTTATACTTTCAAGAAGTGTCCTTGTGTATACCATTTTGTTTGCATTTAAAGTAGAGTTTATTTTATTTCTATTTTTTATTTTCTGAACTTTTTTTATACTTTTTTTAGTATTTAATTGTTGGTATCTAGCTTGTTCAAGTTCTCTGAATGCTTGTTTTAAATCTCTAGATTTTTCATTGTTTTCAATAACATTTTTGTTCATATAAACCCTCCTTTACTTATTATCATATACATTATATACCAAGTGCAAAATTATGTCCATAGAAATTTTGAGTATTTTTTACAAATTATGTATTGATTAGAATATTATAACTAATAAAGACATTGTCTAAATATTCTATATTTAAACAATGCCCCTTTTAATTATTTATTATAAATATTAGTTTCTATACTAATACTTGACTTATTTTATTATTTTGATCAGCTTCATTTTTTGTGTTTATTCTATAATATTGAGCTATAAGCTCATCTAATTCAATACTTAATTTATATGTAATACTATAATCATCACCAGAAAGTATACTATTATTTAATTTATCCCTTAATTTACAAATTTCTTCATTTAACATACAGCATCTCTCCTTTTTTATTATTTGTATTATATATATTTATAAATTAACATATTTTTACATTATAGTCAAGAATATTTTCTTTATTTTTCTTTTTTCGTCTGACTTATTTTTACTTATTTTAAGCTATTTTTACACACTTCGACATAAAAAAACAAAAGACAATTTTTTATCTGTGAAAACTGCAACGCAATTTTCTATAGAATGTGTTTTTATATATTAAAAAAATAGAATATTGTATTAAATATTCTATTTTTCTTATTTTAACTTTTAACTTCTAACTACAGATAACACCATTTTATCTTCTTTAAAAACATCTTTTAATATACTTGTAGCATATTCTAGATTAACTAAATCAATTTCCTCTATATAGTCCAGACTATTAATTCCTTTAAAATAATCCGCCAAAAACATTCTAGCAACATCAGCCACATCATCATATTCCCTAATATATTCACCATATATCATCTTTTTTATTCTACTAAAATCTTGCTCGTTAATACCCTCTTCCTTTATAGTATTTATTATATTTTTAAACTCTTTATATATTTCCTCTGGAGCATTTGACTTACCTGTAATCAATATGTGTGCATATTTTTTTGAAAATTCATAATCTAAACTTGGCTCAGAAAGTATATTTCCTTCATCATATAGCTTTTTATACAATTCTGAACTTCTTCCTATAATCATATTCAATAGAATTTCTATTGCTATATGCTTTTTTACTTTTTCTTTGTCATTTGCTACAATGTCCTTTATTCCTATTGTAAATATCGGCATACTAACTTCCATCTTTTGTTCTATATTCTCTTTAACTATATTTTCAGGCTCATCAGGATATATTCTTTTTATATCTCCATTAGACTTTTTATTGCTTAATCTTGATTTTATCTGTTCTAATAATTCACTAGGCTCAAAATCACCACATACAACAAGTGCCATATTAGATGGATTATAAAAAGTATTGTAACACTTATATAAAATATCTTTATCTATTTTACTAATTGTATCAATAGTTCCTGTTATATCTAATTTTACAGGGTTATTATGATACATTGCCTGCAATGTATTTAAATATAATCTCCAATCTGGATAATCATCATACATCATAATCTCTTGTCCAATTATCCCCTTTTCTTTTTCTACATTTTCATCAGTAAAATAAGGGTTTTGAACATAATCCATTAATTCATCTAAAGCTTCATAAAATTTATCAGTACACTCAAATAAATAAGCAGTATGATCATTTGTTGTATATGCATTTGCGTCAACTCCTAGAGACGTAAGTTTATCTAAGCTATTAACTCCGTTTTCTTGTTCAAACATTTTATGTTCCAAAAAATGAGCAACTCCATCTGGAACTTCTGTTACTGTTTCTTCTCCTGGTACTACAAATTTACTATCATTTGAGCCATAATTTGTTCCGAATATCACATATTTTTTTTGAATATTCTTTTTAGGAATAATCATTACTGTTAAGCCATTTTCTAATTTTTCTGTATATAACTTTTCCTTAATTTTTAAATTTTCTATAATTTGCATCGACTCTTTTATTGATATAAAATATATCAATAATCTCCTTTCTTATAAATTAATCTTTCAAAAAGTAAATAGTATTTATTTTAATTTTATTAGCAATATTTAAAATATCATCTTTATTAACAGCTTGAACTTTACTTATATATTGCTCTAAATCAACATTCATATTAGTTAACTCTTGTCCTAAAAAATACATAATCTTTGTATCTTGCTCATCTTTTATACCATTAATTGCAGATACAATTCCCTTTTTGGCATTTTTAATATCTTCGTCTGTAAAATCTCCATTTTTAATATCTTCTAACTGTTTTCTTATTATCTCTAAAGCCTTTTCATAATTTTTAATTTCAATTCCACAATTAATAAAAATATTATTTTTATATCTCATATAATTTGAACTTGCTGAGTATGCCAAGCTTGCTTTTTCCCTTACATTTTGGAACAATTTAGAATTGGCTGTGCCACCTAAAATGCTATTATACACCAAAGCACTATATTTTTCTTCTTCAGAAATGTCTGCTATATGCATTCCTATAGTTATCTTGCCTTGTGTCACTTCCATTGATTCTGTTATTTGTTTTTCTTCTGTGGTTTCCAAATCGTCATTATCACTACTATTATATATAGGATTTCTATCTTCTAATAGTTTAATATTAGTATTTTCTTTTATAATATCGATAGTATCTTCATTTATTTCACCAGAAATAAATATATCTATTTTACACTTAGATATAAGGTCTTTATAATATTTATACAAATTTTTGTTATCAATTTTTTCTAGATCTTCTACATATCCATATTTATATAATCCATATGGTTTATCTTGATACATTTCTTCTATACATCTATCTAATGCATATTTAGCTTTATTATCTATTTTAGCCTCTATTATTTGTTTTATCTTGTTCTTTTCTTGTTCAACATATTCTTTTTTGAAATTGTCTTCTTTAATATATGGATTAAAAATAATTTCAATTAATTTTTCTATACTAGTTTTCAACATATTAATATCATTTTGTGGAATAAATTTATCATTTATAGATTCTAAATAAAACTTTAATACATGATTATCACCTGTTTTATCTAAACCACAATCAAACTCTGCTCCATACATTTCTTCTAATTCCTTACTTATAGCCTCTTGTGTAGGCATATTCTTACTACCTCTTCTTAAAACAGAAGACAACACTGCATCATAAGTAACATACTCTCTAGATAAAGGAGTAGTTAAAAAAACAGAAATCAAATTTGTTTTAAACTTACTATCCTCTATTAAATGAACTTTAATTCCTTTTTTTATTTCCTCAACACTATGTTCCATACTAAATCTCCCTTCTTATTATATTATGAATATATTTTATAAATTTAAACAAAAAGTTGGTATTAAAGCATATATAATCTTTAACACCAACCAATATTACTAAAATTTTCTTTTTCTTGCAGCCTCTGACTTTTTCTTTCTCTTTACACTAGGCTTTTCATAATGCTCTCTTTTACGAACTTCTTGTAATACTCCATTTCTTGCACATTGTCTCTTAAATCTTTTTAAAGCATCTTCTATATTTCCATTATTAACTTTTATCTCTGACATTATTTCCCCTCCTTCCGGCGCTTAAAACACTGTATGTGGGATTTTGTTTCTAAGGTTATTATGTATAAATTTCCCCTTACCCTATATACGAGTTATATTATACATTAATTTGTCCTAGATTGTCAATACCCTAAAAGCAATATTTAATTATAGCTTTCAAGAGGTTATAAAATCTTTAATAATTTAATAATAGTTATTTTAAGTCATAATTAATTAGTTGATGTGTTTTTAACGTTTTCTGAACATCTAATATTCTTTGATTACTTGAACCCCTAAAACGAAGTTTTAAATCTTTTTTATCTTCCTCAAACTTTCCATCTACTATAACATCTATATAAGAAAGCAATTCTTTTGTTTCATCTATATCTTTATACATTTTACCCATAACATCTTCATCAAATTTAAAACCCGTATAACACCAAATATCCTTTTCTGGATATTTTTCCTTAACTTTTCTAAGTAATGGCAATAATCCTTTCTGATTTTTAGGTTCTAAAGGCTCTCCTCCTAATATGGACAAACCTTTTATATATGAATTATCTAATTCTTTCAAAATTCTATTTACACATTGTTCATCAAATGTTTTTCCATAATTAAAGTCCCATGCCTCTTGGTTAAAACAACCTTTACAATGATGTGTGCATCCGCTAACAAATATAGAAACTCTAACCCCTTCGCCATTTGCTACGTCTGCAATTTTTATATCTGCATAATTCACTTAAAATCACCTCTTTGCAAAAAAATTATTTGCTACTTAATACTAAATGAAATTTTATTATAAAAAAATAATTACGTCAATAATATAAGGTTATAGTTTTAAAAAAAGTTACAATTGCATTATTATAGTTATTCTGATGTCCTGCAACGGTAAATTAATTATTTTTCTCAATCACCTGCGCCAACATAGCTGGGGTCTTCCTACCGGTTTTTGATAAAAATAATTAATCTCCCTGCGCGGACCTTAAAATACTAAAATGCAATTGTAACTTTTTTAAAACACTCCAATTATTGAATTTATAAAAGGTTTTGTAAATGGTATAAACCACAATATAATTAAGAAAACTATCATTATTACTATTGTTAATCCTATTGATATATAATCATTCCTAGTCATTTCTTTTACTTTTTTAAAATTAGGTATATGTGAAAATATATCTTTACAAATCTTAATTATACTATATAATGAGCCTACTTTATTTACATTTTCATCTTTTGTTTTTTCTTGTTGTTTTATTTCCTTTTTATTTATATCTTTTTCGTCATTTTCTCTAATGTATTCAATATCACTTTTATTATCTAGTTTATTATCTTCATTTAATTTTTGTAATTCTTTATCATATTGTTCTTTTAGAAATTCATTAGATAATACTGCATATGCCTCATTTATCTCTCGTACTCTTCTTCTTCTTTCTTCTTCATCAATTGTACCTTTAATTGACTCAGATCCAAATTTTTTATCTAGTATATTATATGAATTTTCTATTACTTCTATTGATGCATTAGGACTTACTTCTAATATTTCATAATAATTCTTCATATTAACCTCTTATATCTTACTAGAAATTGATTTATTATTCAAAAATCTTTTCGAATTCATCGCCTTCTATTTTTTCTTTTTCTAATAAAATTCCTGCAACAGCATGAAGTTTATCAACATGTTCAGTTAATAATTCTTTAGCTCTTATATATGCTTTATCAATTATAATTTTAACTTCTTCATCTATTATTCCAGCTGTTTCTTCAGAGTAATTTCTAGATTGAGCAAAATCTCTTCCTAAAAATACTTCTTCTTGACCAGACCCAAACATTATAGAACCTATTCTTTCGCTCATACCATATTTAGTTACCATATCTCTAGCAATTTTAGATGCTCTTTCTATATCATTACTTGCACCTGTTGAAATATCATTTAAAATGATTGCTTCTGCAACTCTTCCTCCAAGTAAAGATATTATATTTTCTTCCATTTCTGTTTTAGACATAAATGATTTGTCTTCTGTAGGTCTATACATTGTATAACCTCCAGCCATTCCTCTTGGAACTATTGAAATCTGGTGAACTGGATCTTGTGTTTCTAAAAATCTACTAACAACTGCATGACCTGCTTCATGGTATGCTACTAACTTATTTTCTTTTTCACTTCTTACTCTTGTTTTCTTTTCTGGTCCCATAGTTACTTTAACCATGGCATCTTCTATTTCTTTCATTCCAATTTCGTTTAAATCTCTTCTTGCTGCAAGCAATGCTGCCTCATTTAATACATTTTCTAAATCAGCTCCTGCAAATCCAGAAGTATTTTTAGCAATTACTTTTAAATCAACATCTTCTGCTAATCTTTTCTTTCTTGAATGAACTTCTAATATTTGCTCTCTTGCTTTAACATCTGGAGCTCCAACAACTATTTGTCTATCAAATCTTCCTGGTCTTAATAATGCTTTATCTAGTACATCAGGTCTATTTGTAGCAGCTAATACTATAACTCCTTCATTATCTGAAAATCCATCCATTTCAACTAATAATTGATTTAATGTTTGCTCTCTTTCATCATGTCCACCACCAAGTCCAGCTCCTCTTTGACGGCCAACTGCATCAATTTCATCTATAAATATAATACAAGGGGAATTTTTTTTAGCTTGCTCAAATAAATCTCTTACTCTTGAAGCACCAACACCTACAAACATTTCAACAAAATCTGATCCACTTATAATAAAGAATGGAACTCCTGCTTCTCCAGCAACAGCTTTTGCTAATAATGTTTTTCCTGTACCTGGTTGACCAACAAGTAGAACTCCTTTTGGTATTCTCGCTCCCATATCTGTAAATTTTTTAGGATTTTTTAAAAATTGCACAATCTCTTCTAATTCTTCTTTTTCTTCATCTACTCCAGCAACATCTTCAAATGTTATTTTATTCTTTTCTGCTGGTGTCATCATTCTTGCCTTACTTTTTCCAAAAGACATTGTCTTATTTCCGCCTTGGTTACTACCACTCATCATAAAAAACCAAAATATAAAGAATATTATTAATAATCCAAATGGTGTAAGTAAGCTTAACATTGTTATAAATATTGATTGAGCTTTCTCATTTAATGTAAATGCACCTGCTTTTAGAAAGTCTTGTGAATATGTCATAAAACTCTCTAAATCTGGAATATTTACTTCTTTTGCAATTTTATCTGACTTTAACTTTACTGTAGCAGTAGTTCCATCTGAAGCTATTTCAACATTTTCTACTTCTCCTGCTTCTATGCTAGTTATTAATTCAGAATATGTCATTTTTGAATTTGAATTATCAACAATTGATGATAATACTACAATAAATATGACACCTATTATTAACCACATAGCTAAAGTTTTAATTCCCTTTTTCAAATTAATTCCTCCTTTTTAAGTTAGCCTTTTAAAAGTAAATCCAGTTAACTAACTCTGTCTTAAAATTTATAAGCAATATAGCATATAAATTTCTGTTTTACAATACTTTTTTATGTGTCTTTTTGATTACAAAAATTTTACTATCATTTCCCTTTACGGAAAGCCTAATCACGTTTTTTGAACTATAAAAAATATTTTTTTATCTTTAACTAAAACTTTTAAATTTTTATTAGGTGTTAAGAACTTATTTCCTATATTATTTTCACAAAGCTTTATTATATCATCTATATGAATTTTCTCAAGTCCATTATTGCTACCAAAAAGCTTCGTTACAATATATATAATTAATCTTTTCTTTATGACTAATTCTTTTTGATTAAATTGCTTTAAATCTATTATTACTTCATTATCGCTATTTTTGATTAGTATATTTTTATATTCTTTTGTTACTAAATTATTCAAAAATTCATCTTCTTCTACTACCACCTCTGATAATCTTGTCATTGTTTGTATTATATTAGGATTAAAATTCTCTTTAATATATGGAATAACTATATTTCTAATTTTATTTCTTGTATAAATATTTTCAAAATTACTTTTATCTATACAAGGATTTAAATTATTTTTTTCACAATATTCTTCTATTTCTTCTCTATCGATTTCAATTATAGGTCTTATATAAATTTTCTCTCTTTTAGCTTCTATTCCTCTCAATCCTGATATTCCACTTCCGCGTAGTAAATTCATAATAATTGTTTCCACTTTATCATTTCTATTATGAGCAATTGCAATTTTATTAGAATTTGTTATTACCATAATTTCTTTTAAAAAATTATATCTTATAATTCTCCCCGCTTCTTCTGTTCCTATTTTTTTATTATGAGCAAAATTTTGTACATCTATTCTTTTTGTATAGCATTGAATATTTATTTTTTTGCAAAAATTTTTAACAAATTCTTCTTCTTGATTTGCCTCTTCTCTAATCATATGATTTACATGACAAACTATAATATCAAACTCTAAATTTATATTTGAATCATTTCTTATTTTATTTAAAATATCAAGCATAAAAATAGAATCTGGCCCTCCTGATACAGCTAATACTATTTTGTCGCCAGATTTTATTAATTCATATTTTTTTATAGTTTTTAAAACTTTTTCTTTCATATTTTCCTTCTTTTTAATCGTCATATCTTTTTTCTAAATTTACAAATTTAGTATAATTTCCTAACCATAGCAATTCAATCGTTCCAAGCGATCCACCTCTATGTTTAGCAATAATAAGTTCTGCAATATCTTTTTTTTCACTTTCTTTATTATAATAATCATCTCTATATAAAAACATTACAATATCTGCATCTTGCTCTATA
>CAOPQH010000039.1 GCA_948505485.1 uncultured Clostridia bacterium | reverse complement strand
GAGCTTAAAAATGTTGAAATCTAGGGAATTCCCCAACGAAAAAAACTCATACAATTACTTTACAACAATTGACAATAAAGTGTAGATTACGTATAATATATGCAGAAAAAAGCTTAGAAATAGAGGGTATAAGATGGAAGATTTATTAAATTTAAAAAATGAAGTTGAGCAAGAAATACAGCCAATTTTTCAGAAAATAGAAAAAGTAAAAGAGATAAATAGTATTAAAGTAATAGAGGCATTTAGAGATAAACAATTATCAGAGATGCATTTAAACAGTTCAACAGGATATGGAATTGATGAAGTAGGTAGAAATAAAATAGAAGAAATTTATGCTGAAATTTTTAATACAGAAGATGCATTAGTTAGAGTTCAATTAATATCAGGAACACATGCTTTATCAGTAACTTTATCAGCATTATTAAGACCAAATGATACTATGCTAAGCATAACAGGAGAGCCATATGATACTTTACAAACAGTAATAGGTATAGGTAAAGAACAGAGTCAAAGTTCTTTAAAATCGTATGGAATAAAATATGAGCAAATTGATTTATTAAATAGTGAATTTGATTTAGAAAAAATTAAACAGAGATTATCTAAAAATGATATTAAATTAGTAGAAATACAAAGATCTAAAGGCTATTCGACAAGAAAAAGTTTAACAATTGAGCAAATAGAAGAAGCAATAAGTGTAATAAGAGAAGTAAACAAAGATGTAATAATAATGGTAGACAACTGTTATGGAGAATTTGTACAAGATAGAGAGCCAACGGATGTAGGAGCAGATATAATAGTAGGCTCATTAATGAAAAATTTAGGAGCAGGAATAGTAACTACTGGTGCATATATTGCAGGAAAGAAGCAATTGATAAAATTGTGTGCAGAAAGATTAACATCACCTGGAATAGGAAAAGAAATAGGGCCATCTTTAAACCAAAACACAATGTTTTTAAAAGGACTATTTTTTGCTCCAAGTGTAGTAGCAAGTAGTTTAAAAACAGCAGTATTTGCAAGTAGAATATTAGAAAAATTAGGATATAATGTAGAGCCTAAATATAATGAAAAAAGAGGAGATATTGTACAAACAATAGCATTAGGCTCTGAAGAAAAACTAGTAAAATTCTGCCAAGGAATACAAAGTGGTTCACCAATAGATTCTCATGTGTTACCTTATCCTAGTGATATGGGTGGGTATGATGATAAAGTTATAATGGCTGCAGGGACTTTTACACAAGGTTCAACAATAGAGCTTTCTTGTGATGGACCTATAAGGGAGCCATATTTAGCATATATGCAAGGTGGACTTACATATGAATATGGAAAATATGGAATATTAAAAGCTATTGAACAGTTAAGAAAAAAATAAAAGTAGTAATAAATTCACATTATAAAATTAGAGAGGAATTAAATGAAAGTAGTTGTAGTAGGAGGGGGACCAGCTGGAATGATGTCAGCAATAACCTCTGCACAAAATGGAAATGAGGTTACATTATTAGAAAAAATGAATACCTTAGGAAAAAAATTACTAATAACAGGAAAAGGGAGATGTAATGTAACAAGTTCATTAAACATAGATGATTTCATAAAAAACATACCAGGTAATGGAATGTTTCTTTATAGTGCATTTAAGAATTTTGATAACGAAGATATAATAAATTTTATGAAAGAACAAGGATTACAATTAAAAGAAGAAAGAGGAAATAGAATGTTTCCTATAACTGATAAATCACAAGATGTATTAAAAGCATTTACGTCGAAATTAAAAGAATCTGGAGTTAAAATAAAAGTAAATACAGAGGTAAAAAATATTTTAGTAAATCAAAATAATGAAGTAATAGGAGTTAAAACAGATAAAGAAACTATATATACAGATAAAGTAATATTAGCAACCGGAGGAAAAAGCTATCCATTAACAGGATCTACAGGCGATGGTTATAAAATGGTAAAAAAATTAGGACATACTATAACAAAAATAAAACCATCACTAGTACCATTGCAAGCACATGAAATGGAAGTATGTCAACAATTGCAAGGTTTAAGTTTGAAAAACATTTCAATTAAAATAAATGATTTACAGAGTAATAAAACAATTTATGAAGATTTTGGAGAAATGTTGTTTACACACTTTGGAGTATCAGGACCTATAATATTAAGTAGTTCAGCACATTTGGTAAGGTATAAAAATTTAGATAATCTTTTAAAAAATCGAGAAATACAATTAATAATTGATTTAAAACCTGCATTGTCAAAAGAAAAATTAGATGAAAGAATTTTAAGGGATTTTAATGAGATCAAAAACAAGCAATTTAAAAACGGTTTAGACAAATTATTGCCTAGAAAAATGATA
The DNA here is from genome assembly GCA_948505485.1 of uncultured Clostridia bacterium. GTDB lineage: Bacteria > Bacillota > Clostridia > TANB77 > CAG-508 > CAG-269. Next base: position 10,028 of record CAOPQH010000039.1, on the reverse strand, counting down.
GATGTAATTATAGAAAAATCGGAAATAAATCCAAATAAGAATATAAATGAAATTACCAGAGAAGAAAGAAAAAGCTTAGTACAATTAATAAAGGGTTTTAAAATTTTAATTAAAGGATTTAGACCGATAGAAGAAGCTATAATAACAAGTGGAGGAATAAATATAAAAGAAATAAATCCAAAAACAATGGAATCAAAATTAATAAAAGGTTTATATTTTGCTGGCGAAATTATTGATGTAGATGGATATACAGGAGGATTTAACTTGCAAATAGCATATTCCACAGGATTTACAGCAGGAATGAATATTTAAATAGTGAGGAAAATATATGGAAAGTTTTATAACAATTGTTGAAAATTATAAAGCAGAGATAACAGAAAAAAAGTCTAGGTTTATAGCAAATATATTTTATATAAATACACAGCAAGAAGCAGAAAAAATCATCAAAGAAACAAAAACAAAGTATTACGATGCAAGGCATAATTGCATAGCTTATAGAGTAATAGAAAACAATAATATTGTAGAAAAATCAAGCGATGATGGTGAGCCATCAGGAACAGCAGGTGCACCTATGTTAAACATATTGCAAAAAAATAATTTGTGCAATGTATTAGTAATTGTAACTAGATATTTTGGCGGAATATTATTAGGAACAGGTGGCTTAGTTAGAGCATATTCAGATGCTACAATAAAGGTAGTAGAAAAAAGTGTAAAAGTTTGTAAATGCAAAGGTACAGAAATGCAGATAGAATTAGAATATAGCGAATTAGAAAAATTTAAATATTATTGTAAAAATAACAATATTAATATTAATAATATACAATATTTAGATGTAATTATTTGTAATATTGAAACAGAAGTTGTAGCAATGGAAAAATTACTAAAAGATGTTGATATAAAAAGCATAAATATAAATAAAATAAAAGTTTTAGAAAGTAAATATATAAATAAAAGCATATAAATTTGGCATTTTCGTAAATAAATGTAAGAAATTTCCAAAAAACCCATTATAATAAAAGCTATAAAAAGTTTATAGCTTTATTTTAATTTTTGGGAGGAAAAATGATGAAAGAAAAAATTACTGTATTGATTTCAGATGATAATCAAGAATTTGCAAGAACATTAGCAAATTATTTAGAAAAACAAGATGACATGGAGGTAATAGGTATAGCAAAAGATGGTATGGAAGCTGTTGATATGATAGCAAACACAATGCCAGATATTGCAATATTAGATGTTATAATGCCACACTTAGATGGTATAGGAGTACTAGAAAAAATAAATATGATGAAATCTGATAGAAGACCTATATGCATCATGTTATCAGCTGTTGGACAAGACAAAATTACGCAAAAGGCAATAGAATTAGGAGCAGAATATTATGTAGTTAAACCATTTGACATTGAACTATTAATCCAAAGAATAAGAGAAATGAAGAATTATAGACCATCACAAAACAATAATTTTATAGCAAGAGAAGTAAAACAAAAATATATTGAAGTTCAAGATAAAAAGGCAGAAGAAAATTTAGAAGCATTAGTTACTAATGTGATACATGAAGTCGGAGTTCCTGCTCATATAAAAGGATATCAATACTTAAGAGAAGCAATAATGATGGTTGTTAATGATATAGAAGTAATTAATCAAATTACAAAAAGTTTATATCCAAAAATAGCATCAAAATATAGTACAACACCATCTAGAGTAGAACGTGCGATACGCCATGCCATAGAAGTAGCTTGGTCAAGAGGACAAACTGATGTAGTTGAAAGTATATTTGGATATACAGTATCTGCTTCTAAAGGCAAGCCTACTAACTCAGAATTTATTGCAATGATAGCAGATAAGCTAAGATTAGAATTAAAGACTGCATAACTTAAATTAAATTAATAAAGAAATATAGAGTTGCTTAAAGTTTCTTAAAATCTTAATTTTTAGAAACCTTAGGCAACTTTTATTATATAAAATTAGCACATAAACAAATTAACAGAAATTTAAAGAAAAAAGATATAATTATAATAATTAATTAAAAGTATTTTTAAATGTCGATAAATTAATTATGTTTGACGATTATGTAAAATTATGGTATAATATAAGTGTTGTTAATATACACAAAAATACCCCGAATTGGGGAGAAAGGAAGGTAATTATATGAACAACGAAAACACAAAAAAAGAACGGTATGTAAACACAGTTTTTATACTCGTTCTCGGAATTTTAATCGGCGCGATGATTACAATTCCTACAGCAACCTACATCGCGAATCGTAAATCGGCTCGGCTTGTTTCAGAGCTTGAGCAGAAAGTAGCAAAATTGGAGAAGGGACCGGGAGATACGGTTCAACAGGACACTGGTCCAGGTGATACAGGTCCGCAAGAAGAGGAGTTGGACAACTCTCCACAAAAAGTTGTCGAGGATACTAATAAAGAGCCCGATACGTCCAGTAATGGACAACAGGGCGGAGGAATGATGAAGATGAATATGACAAATACAAATACATCTTCATCAAAACCACAGCCGAATCTGATCAAGGTCCTCAAGGATACAAATCTGTATTCTAGGCCAGATGAAGCATCTAAGGTTGTGGGAAAAGTGAAAAAAGGGGAAAATCTTACTTTCCTCAAAGAAGCTGACGAAGGTTGGCTTGAATGTAAAAAGGGCAATGATAAGATATATATCTATTATTATTTTACAAATTACCAGAATCCTGGTAAAGAAGAAGTCATGCCCAGAACATCAGCCAAGGTTTATAAAGAAACTTGGTTGAGAGAAAAACCTGGATTATCAGGGAAACGAAAGAAAAAAATAAAGAAAAATACAGAAGTGGAATTATTGTCATCTGTTGACGTTGTAAAAGATGCAGGTGACCACTGGTATTTGATAAAAATACTAGATAGAGATAAACGAAAGAAAAAAGAGATTGGGTACGTCCATAACAGTAGTTTAGATATTGCTATGGAGGTATATTCCGATGATAAGGAAAGAATTGAATATGCCGAGATATTGGTGGCAGAAAATTCTTTCCAAAAAGGACCTGACGAAACATCAACTTCAGAGCCGGCAACGGCAACTGTAAGTCCAAATGTAACAGAAAATCCAACTTCAGCACCGGCAACGGCAACTGCAAGTCCACAGGCAACAGCAAACCCGACTGAAACACCGGCAACGGCAACTGCAAGTCCAAATGTAACAGAAAATCCAACTTCAGCACCGGCAACGGTAACTGCAAGTTCAACGGAAAATATCAACCCGGTTTCAGTACCAGCTTTGGTAACTGTAAACTCAACAGAGAACATCTATCCAGTGTTGTCACCAACAATGGTAGACGTAAGCCTTAATAAGTTAATGAGTTCTAGAGGCTTGCTTGAAAAATTTGCAACATCAACATCTACAACATCAACACCTGTAACAGCAGGAGCTATAACAGTAGTAGAAGAAAATGAAACACCTGTAACAGAAGAGACGTTAACAGTAGAAGAAAATGAGAAGGAGGAGACAGCAGAAGAAAAAGAAAGATTCAATGTAACAGTAGTTAATGCAACAAAGCTTTATAAGGAGGCTGATATAAACTCAGAAACAATAGCAAATCTCCAGGCAGGAGATAAAGTAACAGATGTGACAGAAGTAGGAAAAGGGTGGTTAAAAGGAACTGTTAATGGTAGTGAAGGTTATTTTTACTACTTGAATACAGACTACTGTAAAGTAGCAAATAAGGAGGAATCTATAAAAGAGGAATATGACAATAAAGTGGCAGTGATAACAGCTGACGGAGTAAATGTAAGGACTGCTCCAAGCATAACGGCAGAGGTTGTAGACTGCGTTGATGCAGGAACAACTTTCAAAGCGGAATCTCTTGTCCTAATAATGGACGGAGAAAAACATGGGTGGTGTAAAATAACCGTAAACGGCATAGATCTTTATGTATATAGTAAATACGTAAAGATAAAAAATAAGGAGGATGACAGCAGACAGAAAGAGAATGATGCAACGAAAATCCCACAGCGGACTAGTAATAAAAACGAAGCTGACCGGAAAGAAGAAACAACGGAAACTCGTAAACGTCAGGAAATTGACCAGAAAAAAGCAACAACACGAAAGAAAAAATATGAATTCACAGGAAAACAATTTAGAAGAATTGGTGTAATTCAAAGAAATGGATGGAAATATACATGGTATTCATCCAAAAAACGTTACCATTATATGACACCTAAGTGGCACCTGGATGAAAACGGTGTTTACCGTGATAAGGATGAATATGTGGTTGTTGCATGTACATCTGTAAAAAAAGGAAGTAAAGTTCCAACAATTTTCGGAACTGGAAAAGTGTATGACAATGGGTGCGCAAAAGACAAAATAGATATATATACAAATTACAAAAGTTGAATAGAAATAGCGTAAGGAGAAGGGGAGAGAAGGTACAACTCTCCACAAGCGTATGATAAAGGAGAGAAAAGTTATAACTCTCCAAAAGCGTAAGAAAAAGGGAGAGAAGGTATAACTCTCCGCAAGCGTATGATAAATAGGAGAGAAGGTATAACTCTCCGCAAGCGTATGATAAAGAGGAGAGAAGGTAAAGCTCTCCACAAGCGTAAGGAGAAAGGGAGAGAAGGTACAACTCTCCACAAGCGTGTAAGCAAGGGAGTGTAACTCGTAGGCCTAGTTTTTGGCTAATGTAACGACAAGACTAAAAATTTAGTTTTGTAATTACAAATTAGTATCCAAAATCGACAAGTTTAGATAGAAAATTATCTATTTTTATTTGAAAAGCAGGAGTATTATTATTGTTATAAATTTTGAAGATGGAGTTTTGATTTAATTTTACATTTGGCACAAGGATGTGGATAATGTAAAGGAGAATCAAAATGACAGATTTGAAATTTGTAATGATGATGATATGAATGTTATTCGTATGAAAATGTCAAAATAAATTTTTTACAAATTTATTTAAGGCCAAGTTTGGTTGAAATATGAAATTCATCAGCGAGCGGAGCTCAAGATGTATGGATTATGATACTAAATGTAACCTTATCTAGATTCGTAGGAAATGAAGTATTTGTTAATGATTGCAATAGGCATTGTGCCTAAATCATGGTATAACAAATATTTCGCATCAAATTTATGAAAAAGTTAATACTTTCATAACATTTGGTATTTTGATATTGATTATGGATATGAGAATAAAATAGTTAAAAATAAATAAACTAATAGATGTAGGTAATTTGAATATTACAGATTGAACAATAAGTTTAGTCTGTTACATATAATAGCCTTTCAAAAAAAGACCACCTGAGATGAATATCTCAAGGTGGTTCTTTTTTGGATAAAAATAGCTAAAAAAAGTAAGAATATGAAAGGAAGGTTTGCTTAAAAAAACAATACAAGTTTTTTAAAACAATGCGTGCATTCTAGCGAAGCAAGGAAGGAATTGATTTTTTATGAAAATATCTTATATAAAATACAAAAAAGATACTAAGAGCTTTAAAATACCTAAATTACTTGGAATGGAAGTTTTTGAAATAGAAGATCCTGAAAAAATAGATAATAAAATAAAAGAATTGAAAGAGCAAAATTATACATCAATTATTATCACTAACGAAATTGCAAGTTTTTCTAATGATTTAATTAACAAATATAAAAGAGATAATAAAATAAATATAATAATTACCCCAAATAAAAGAATTAATGATTAATATATAGCATAGATTGTATTAATTGAATGATAAGACATTGAGGAGGAAAGATGAGAACAACTAATCAATATAAATTATTTGTTAATGAATTACAAAGAAAACTTAATGCAAAAAAGAAGGACATACTTTTTTTATGTATCGGTTCAAATAGAATAATAGGAGACTGTTTTGGACCAATGGTAGGCTCACATTTAGATAAATTAAAATTTAATAAAAAAGTAAAAGTTTTAGGAAATATGAACAAACCAATATGTGCTACTAATATAAATAAAGAATTAAAAAAGGTAAAAAAGGATTATTATGTAGTTGCAATAGATTCTGCTCTATCAGAATATAGTAATCAAGGAATATATATAAGTAATCAAAAGATGATATTAGGAAACGGAATAGATAAAAAAATAGTAAAAGTAGGGAACATTAGTATTAAAGCATGTGTATGTAATAAGTCGAAATCTACAATAGAGAACTTGTATTATTTAAAAAATGTGAATAAAGATAAGATTTATAGTTTATCTTTAATTGTATCAAAAGGAATATGCGAAGTATTAAATTCAAAAACATATTAAATTGTATAAACTTGAAATATTTGGAAAAAATATTTATAACAAATTTTCAAGGAGTGAGAGTATGGAAGCAAGTAGAATGAAGAATATAGTTGTGTTGAAAAATCTACCTTCAAATATTGTAGATGAGGCAATTGTAATATTAAAGCAAAATAAGAAAATTAAAAATTTAGAATTTGTTGACAAAAGTAAAAAGGTTACAGATAAAGTAAATAATTCACAAGATAAAGAATATATTTTAAAAGAGGCAGAAATGGTGGTTTCTGATTATATGGATAAAAATCAAAAAGAGAGTAAAAAACAAATATTAAATAAGTATGATAAAGTAAAATACAAAAGATTAAAAAAATATAGCATTATAACAACAATAGCATTATGGATAAGTCTAATAATTAATTTAATATAAAAACATAAAATACCTTTTCTTAGCATATATATTAAACAAAATACTAAGGAAGAGGTGTTTTTTTATTGGAAAGAGTAATGTCAGTAGAAGAAAAAATTAGAAGAGCAGAAGAAATATACAACAGAAGGAAAATGGGAACAACAAATAATATTTCAACTACTAGGGTAAATGTTAGTAGTGGTAAAGATTTTAAAATATTAAAAAAGATGATATGGCAAATAATAATATGCTTAACTATTTATGGTATTTACTATAGTATAGTTAATAATAATTATATATTTTCTGAGGACGTAATAAACAAAAGCAAAGAAATACTTGCTTACGATATAGATTTTAATAAAATATATAATGAATGTATGAATCATATAAATAAATTATATAATACTGATAATTCAAAAGAAGATGTTTCAAAAGATGAGATTATAGAAACTAATCAGGAACAACATAATAATGTTTTAAATGAAAATACAACAAATGTTCAAACTAATGATGTATCTGAGCAAGAAAAGAATATAGGAGGCGCAGACAATTCACAGCAAGATAATCAAAATGTTGTACAAAATAATTTAGAAACATCACAAGAAGAACAAGATATATCAGACATAAAAAATAAAGTAAGTTTTATAATACCATTAGAAGGTACTATTAGTTCAAAATTTGGATGGAGAAACCCTACAACATCTCAAGTTCCAAAATATCATACAGGAATAGATATAGCTGCAAATGAAGGAACAATTATTAAATCTGCTACAGATGGAAAAGTTAGTTTAGCATCATCTGAAGGAGATTATCGGAAATCACCTAAAAATAGTTAATGGTGATTTAACTTTTATATATGCACATTGTAATAAATTATATGTAAAACAGGGAGATAAAATAAAACAAGGTCAACAAATTGCAGAAGTAGGCTCAACTGGTAATTCAACAGGACCTCATTTACATTGGGAGATAAGAAAAGGAGATAAATTAATAGACCCACAAAAAATAATTTAGTGTAAAAGGAAAGAATTGAATGAATTTTAAAATTGATTTAAAAATTTTTGCTTTTATTGTATTGTATTATTTAACAAAACAAATAGAAGTATATGCTATGATTATGATATTTTGCTTATTACATGAAATTGGACATTTATTAGCAGGTTTAATGGTTGGAATGAAACCAATTTTAATAAAAATAATGCCATTTGGATTTTCAATATCATTTAAAGATGATATTAATGGTTGGAATCATAAAATATTAAAAGGAAATTTAATGACATTAAAAAGAATTATTGTTGCATTTGCAGGACCGCTAACGAATATAATATTAATATTTATTTTTTTAAACCTAAATTTGCCAGAAGAACAAAAAAAGATGATTTTATTTTCTAATTTAATAATAATCTTATTTAATATGTTACCAATTTATCCATTAGATGGAGGAAGAATAATAAAAGGAATTTTACATATATATTGTGGAGCTAAAAAGTCAAAAATATATACTAACGATATATCAATAGTAACAGCAATATTTTTGACAATTATAAGTAGTATTGCAATATATTTTTATAAAAATATTGCAATTTTATTTATTATAATGTTTTTGTGGGTGTTAGTTCTTAATGAAAATAGAAAATTTAAGATTAATATTAAAGTATATGAAAATGTGGAAAAATATGTCGATATATGTAGATGAAAAACGCTTTACAAACATTATAAAATGTAATAATATAAATATATATTTATTTCATAAATTAGGCACACGAACAAATTAATGGAAAACTAAAGAAAAATTTAAGATTATGTTAATATTAATATTAAGGTTTTCCGATTTGTTTTAAGAAAGGAAAATAATGTTTAGTTATACAACAAAAAATATAAATATTATTTCCCTTGTTGTATCAATAGTTATATTTATTTCAATTAATCAAATTATTTCTGTAATAGGACAAGTTGATTTTAGTAAACCTCGTATAGAAGAACAAAAAGTAGAAGAAAATATAGAAAAGAATGTAGAAGATAATACAGAAATTGGAAAAATAGGAAATGATTTAATAACAGTACCAGAAGCTGTAGTAAAGAAAAATATTATATGGAAAATAGAAATTCCTTCAATATCATTAAAAGCAGATATATCAGAAGGAACAACAAAAGAAGTAATGGACAAGTTTGTAGGACATTTTACAAATACTTCAAAGAAAAAAGGTAATATTGGACTTGCTGCACACAATAGAGGATATTCGGTCAATTATTTTCAAAATCTTAAAAAATTAAAAAAAGGTGATGAAATAATTTATCAGTATGATAAATTTAAAAAAATATATATAGTTGATAAAATATTAATTATTAATGATACAGATTGGGAAAAACTAGAAAATACAGAGGATAATATAATAACATTAATCACATGTGTAGAAAATGAACCACTATACAGAAGATGCATACAAGGAATAGAAGCTGATTAACATTTATATAATAGGAATTTCGGATAAATTTACTATTATATAAAAATTTGTTGACATTAAAATAATAATAAATATATAATTATATATATTAAAAGTGAAAAGAGGAATTTATAATGTCAAAACAGAAAAAGGTTTTAATATCAATATTACTTATATTAATATTAATTGTGATTACAATTGGATTTGTATTTATAAAAAATAAAAAAGATGAAAATGATAAGAAAAATTATCAAATAGAAAAAATAGAAAAGTATAATTATTTTTTGTTAAACAGTGAAGGTAAGTATGGAGTTATAGATGATAAAGGCAATATAATAGTAAGTGCTAAATATGACGATATAAAAATTCCAAATCCATCTAAACCTGTATTTGTTTGTTATACAGAAGATAATACAAGTATTATAAACGAAAATCAAGAGCAAATACTTTCACAATATAATGGAATCGAACCTATAAAATTAAAAAATATTGCAAGTGATTTAGTATACGAAAAAAATATATTAACATATAAAGAATCAGACAAATATGGAATAATAGACTTCGAGGGAAATAAATTAACAGATGCTATATATGATTCAATAGAAAGTTTAACATATAGAGAAGGAGAATTACTTACGAGAAAAGATGATAAATATGGTGTTATTAATATAAATGGTTATACAATAATAGATAATTTATATGATGATATATCAAGTGATTTAATCATTTCAGAAAAAGAAAGAAAAGAATTAGGATATATTGTACAAAATAAAAATAGTGATGGTATAAAATATGGTTATATAGATAAAAATGGTCAATTAAAGCTAGATTTAGAATATAATGAAATTACAAGAGTTAATGATGAAGAACAAATATATATAATTGCAAGTAAAAATGGAAAATATGGTTTTATAAAAAATTATGAAACTATTGTTGATTTTTCATA
>CAOPQH010000038.1 GCA_948505485.1 uncultured Clostridia bacterium | reverse complement strand
TGCGAAGATGAATAATTTCTATATATTATTTCTAGTTAATTTGATTATAGCCGTGAATTGTAACGAAATCTTTCTGAATATATGTTGTTAAAAATACTTTTATATGGTATAATGCTTATACTATTATAGTAGCTTTAGTAATAAATCATTTTTATTTTAAAGGAGGTTTATTATGTCAGATAAACTTAAAGTAATGGTTTCTGGATGCAATGGTAAAATGGGACGTTATGTAACTGAACTTATCGATCAGTCTGAAGACATGGAAGTCCTTTGTGGATACGATAAGGTAGCAAGAGAGTTTCAAAACTTCCCAGTCATAGAGGCAGATAAGGGATTATCCGAATTGGAAGACTTGGAATTAATTCCTGATATGATTATTGACTTTTCTGTGCCTGAATGCTCACTTAACATTGTGGAATTTGCAGCAAAGCACTCAATTCCTGCGGTTATAGCAACCACTGGATTTACAGAAGGACAAAAGGAGATAATTAAGGCATATTCTGCTGACACAAGAATCTTTATGTCTTCAAATATGTCTTACGTGATTGCTCATGTATTTGTCAATTTGTTGAGGCAAATTGCTCCAGAGCTGGCAGATGACTTCGATATTGAAGTTTCAGAAGCTCATCACAACGGCAAGAAAGATGCTCCTAGCGGAACTGCTGAGATGCTGGTTGATGCCATGAAAGAGGCTATTCATCCTGCACCAGAAAAAGTCTATGGACGTAAGGATAAAAGAAAAGCAAACGAAATCGGTATTGCTTCTTTAAGAGGTGGAAATGTTGTAGGAATTCATACAGTTCACTTTTTTGGTGAAAATGAATCCTTTGAACTTACCCATACAGCATTTTCACGAAAATTGTTTGCTGAAGGTGCATTAACGGCAGCAAGATTTTTGATTAACCAGGAATCTCCTGGGCTTTACAATTTCGATTCAATGAATTAAAGCAACTGTAAATCAATGATTTAGCGAATTTACAACAAGAACAATAGTGGGCTGAACTCTACATATTTATAAAATTTAATATGTAGAGTTCAGCCCACGTTTAATTGTTCGTCCGCGAAAAATTGCTTTGCAATTTTTCTGTGGAATGTATTTGTATAATAGGAAAGTCAGTATGACTTTCCTATTTACACATTTGTAATCTCCTCGTTATTTTTCTTAACTTCTTTTGTAGGTATTCTTATAACAACCTCTGTACCTTTTCCTACTTCACTTTTTATATCTATACTGCCTCCATTTTTATCTAGTATCTCTTTTGCTATAGAAAGCCCTAAACCTGTTCCTCCCATTTGTCTAGTTCGTGCCTTGTCTACTCTATAAAATCTCTCAAAAATTCTACCTAAGTCTTCTTCCGGGATACCTATACCATTATCAAACACTTTTATATATGCATCATTATATACGAATCCTACATATATTTTTATTTCTCCATTATCTTTTGTGTATTTTATACTGTTTGATATTATATTTAACACAACTCTTTCTATATCATATTTATCTGCATACACTGGTGGTACATCTGCTGTTACAAAGCAATCTACTTTGTGATTTTTCTTTTTAGCTTCTATTGCTAATTTATCTTGACATTTCTTTACTAAATCTCCTAAATCGAATTCTTCTTTTTGAGTACGATTTTGATTATTATCAAATTTTGATAAAGTTAATAAATCTGTAACTAATTTTGCCATTCTTCTTGCTTCTGTTGCTATTACATTTAAAAATTTTTCTTGTGTTTCTTTATCATATTCTCCTTCTAAAAGAGTATCCGCATACCCCATTATAGATGTTATTGGTGTCTTTAATTCGTGTGATACATCTGCAACAAATTCTTTTCTCATGTTATCTAACTTAACATGTTCTGTTATATCTTGTATAACAGCTATTACTCCGCCTGGTCTATCATTCTCATTTTTAAATGGTGCAAAAAATACATTAATAAATTTATCCTCTACAGAAATTCTCTGTTCATAAGATGTCCAATTCTCTAAATATATTATTTTTTCTAAGTTTATATCTACATCAAAACTTTTAAATATTTCATTAAAATTATTTTTTTCAGGTGCAATATTTAATAAATTTTTGGCAGCTGGATTTATTAATATAATATCTCCCTCCATATCAAAAGCAATAAGACCATCTGTCATATGAAGCAAAATCGTTTCTATTTGATTTTTTTGTTTAGACACCTCACTTAATTTATCTTTTAACTCTGTTGTCATTATTCCGAAAGCATTTATCAACCCTTCTACTTCATTATTATCTTTTCCAATTTCTTTTTTAGAAATTTCAATTTCCTCTCCTGATGCTATTTGTTTAGCACTTTCAATCAATTTATTTATCGGCTTTACAATAGTTTTGGCTATAAAAGCTCCTACAATTAATGATATAATTCCAAACACAATTAATGCTATAATTATACTTATTTTAGCTTGTCCATTAGCGATATTTATCATATTACTAATTTCTTCTAATGAATTTAAATTATTTTGACCTATTTGAACATTAATATTATTCATAGAATTTATAAAGAAAAATCCTAATCCTGTTATTATTAAAATACCAATAATCGAAAATAATAGTATAATTTTTATTTGTACATTTCTTTGCATGTTATCTCCCCACTTATTTATTTAAAACATTTTTTATTTCATTATATATTTTTTCTTCAACATTTTCTGTAGAAATTTTAAACGCATTTTTCCCCATTTGCAATAAATTCTGTTTGTTTAAAATTATTTCCTCTACAGCATTATTTAAATTATTTTCTGTTAAATCGTTGTTTAATATAATTTTTGATGCACCAATATTTTCTAATACTTTTGCATTATATAGCTGATGATCTTGACTAACATTAGGTAAAGGTATTAAAATTGAAGCTTTTCCTAAATTAGATATTTCAGTAATCGTCATTGCTCCACTTCTAGCAATAATCACATCTGAAACATTCATTACCTCCTCCATATTATATATATATGGAACAATTTTCATGTTTTCTATTTTATTTATATAAATATTATCACTTTCCAATTTTTCTTTTACTACATCATATTGTTTTGGACCTGTAGCCCAAATTATTTGATAATTTTTATTTAGATTTTTCTTTATTATTCCTACTATTGCCTCATTTATTTTTTGAGCACCTTGACTACCTCCAAATATCAATACAATAGGCTTTGTTTCACTTAACTTTAAATCTTTTATTATTTTGCTTTTTTCATTTATTCCATATTCTCTTTTTTTGATTTTTACAGGAGTTCCCGTAACAACTATCTCTTTTGCATTTTTAATCTTATCTCGTGCATCCTCAAAGGAAATAAATACCTTTTCAGAATACTTTGCTAAAAATTTTGTTGCCCTTCCTGGAAAAGCATTACTTTCATGTAAAACTACAGGCACTTTATACTTATGTGCTGCCATAACAACAGCTCCACAAATATATCCACCTGTACCGACTACCAAATCTGGTTTAAATTCTTTTACTAACCTCTTAGCTTCTCCTAAACCTTTATATGTTTTATACATATTTTTAATATTATTAAATGATAACTTTTTACTTAACCCATAAGCATCAATTGTTTTCAATTTATATCCTGCCCTTGGAACTAAATCATTTTCTAAACCTCTTGTAGTACCTATAAATATTATCTCTGAATCTCTTTCCTTTTCTTTAATTTTATTTGCTATAGCCAACCCAGGATTAATATGTCCTGCAGTACCAGCAGCAGCCACTATAACCTTCATTTAAATCTCCTTTTTTTATAAATTAATTATTAAAATGATTTTCTTATATTATAGAGTAGTCACGCGTGTCAATAGCGTTTTTCAATATTATAGAGTAGTCACGCGTGTGTATAGCACTTTTCGCTTGAGCTTGACGAAAGCGAAAACGTCCTATACACAGGTAGCTTGACGGCTATAAAATAGCAAAATAATCTATCACCAGGTAGCTTGGCGGTTATAAAACAGCAAAGCCGTTGAAGCTCGGGCGATTACTAATCGCCCCCTACACTTCTCTACTATTAATAACGTAGAGTAGCTTATTTATTACTAGCCCTAGAAATATTCAGCAAAATACCAATCTCACATAATAGTATAAAAAGCGCCGTACCTCCATAGCTAAAAAACGGTAATGCCATACCAGTAGCCGGCATTGAAGAAGTTACAACCGCTATATTAATAATTGCTTGAATAGCAACCATACTTGTTATTCCTATAGCCATTAAACTTCCAAACATATCTGGAGCCTTCATTGCTATTAAAACTCCTCTCCAAATAAATATAGCAAATAATACTATAACAAAAGCACACCCTATAAATCCTAATTCCTCTGATAATACAGAAAATATAAAATCATTATGTGGCTCTGGAATATATAAATATTTTTGCTTACTTTCACCTAAGCCTGCTCCAAATAATCCTCCTGATCCAATAGCATATAAACTTTGTATAACTTGCCATCCTGCCCCTGTTGAATCTTTCCATGGGTCTAAAAATGTAGTTACCCTTGTTAATCTATATGGCTCAAAAATTATTAATGCTACTAATCCTGGAACTCCTACTGTTAAACCAGTCGCTACAAATTGCCAGAACTTACATCCAGCCATAATCATCATAATACAGCAAATTCCTATTATTACTACTGATGCACTAAAATGTGGTTGCATTAATAATAATCCTATTATTGGAGCTAATAAACAAATATGTTTAATTAATCCATATCTATAACTACTCAATTCATCCCTGTTTTTTGTTAGTATTCCAGCATAAAAAATAATCATTAATATTTTTACTATCTCAGACGGTTGAATTGAAAGACTTTCTGTAATGTAAATCCATCTTTTAGCCTCGTTTACTTCTCTTCCAACCAATAATACTAAAACTAATAATATAAGTGAAATCCACCATGCTTGCTTATAAAACTTTTGGTAAAATCTATAATCTATTTTAGAAATAAAACACATTGCAATTATTCCTAATATAGCAAAAATCAATTGTCGCGTAAAGTATCTGTAACTATTCCCGCTTTCAGAAAGTGCTGATGGCGAACTAGCAGAAAGTACCATTACTAGCCCTAATGCTAATAATAGTAATAATGTTATTACCAAAGTATAATCTAATGGTTTATTTATAAAATTTGAAAAGTTCTTTTCATTTTTCTTTTTAGCCATCACATAACCCTTTCTTTATATAATTTTTAATCCTATAACACATAAGACAAATGTTATTAAACTAAATATAATTACTACTTTACTTTCTTTCCATCCTGATAATTCAAAATGATGATGTAAAGGAGCCATTTTAAATATTCTATTTCCTGTCTTTTTAAAATATGCTACTTGTAATATTACTGATAGTGTTTCTAATACTGGTAATAATGCAATTACAATTAATAATAGAGGTACTTTTGCATATAATGCTAAAGCTGATATAATGCCTCCTAATAATAATGATCCTGTATCTCCTAAAAAAACTTTTGCAGGATGTAAGTTAAACATTAAAAATCCTAATGTTGATCCTATTACAATACTGCCAAATATAGAAACTTCTTGTATGTTGTTATTCATTCCTATAATCGTTAAACAAGTAATAATTATTGAACATATACTTGGTGATAATCCATCTATTCCATCTGTTAAATTTATTGCATTTGTTGTTGATAATATTACTAATACTGCAAATAAAATATATGCATATATAGGTATATTTATATATTGTTTTATTATTGGAATATATGTATCAGTACCTATTCCAACAACTTTTATCAAAAAAAATACATATGCTACTGATATTATTAATAATCCTAACATTTTATGTTTTGGTTTTAATCCTTCAGTATTTCTTAATACTAATTTTTTAAAATCATCTATAAATCCAATAACTCCAAAACCCAAAGTCAATAATAGTATTGGAATTAAATTATTAGCAGCATCAATCATTCCTTGGCTTCTGCAATACAAATTTACTCCTATAACAGATATTACTATTGATATCATAATTATTATTCCACCCATTGTTGGAGTTCCTTGCTTTACTAAATGTGATTTTGGTCCATCATCTCTTTCTATTTGCCCTACCTTAAATTTTTTCAAGATTGGTATAACTATTATTCCTAATACTATTGCTATAAAAAACGACATTAATAGTATTGTTATTTGAAAATTCAATTTTATCAACCTTTCTGTTTTATTTTTCCAATTTTTTTATTATATCATTTACTATTATTCTTTCATCAAATGGATGCTTTTCTCCATTTATTTCTTGGTATGGCTCATGTCCTTTTCCTGCAAGTACAATTATATCTTTTTTGTTAGCCATTTTAATTGCATGTTTTATAGCTTCTATTCTATCTACAATAACTGTATAATTTCCTTTTGTTTTTTTGACTCCTTTTTCTATTTGTTCTACTATTTTCTTTGGATCTTCTGTTCTTGGATTATCTGATGTTATTATAGTATAATCTGCTATTCTTCCTGAAATCTCACCCATTATAGCTCTTTTAGTTGAATCTCTGTCTCCTCCACATCCAAATAAAGATATAACTCTACCCCTTGTATAACTTTTTACAGCTTGTAAAATATTTTCTAAACTTTCTGGAGAATGAGCATAATCTATCATTATTGGGATTTCTTTAGAATTGTTTATTAATTCTGATCTTCCTGGCACTCTCACTTCCTCTAATGCAGTCTTTATACTTTCCACATCAATACCAAATTTTTTAGCAACACAAATTGCAGCTAAAGAATTGTAAACACTAAATCTACCTGGTATGCAAACTTTAACCCTTTCATTTCTATCAATTATTTTAACTTTATAATCAACATATGAATTAGTTACTGTTATATCTTTAGCTAATACTTGACAATGATTATCAATTCCATATGTTACTATATTATTATCTGGAAATAATCTTAGTATTTTATTTCCATGTAAATCATCAACATTAACTATTCCGTTATTACACATTTTGAATAATTTTAACTTTGATTCAAAATAATCTTGCATATCAGGATGCTCTTTTTCGCTAATATGATCTTCTGAAAGGTTTGTAAATACTACAATATCAAATTCACAAGCATCTACTCTATGTAATTTTAAACTTTGAGAAGAAACCTCCATTACCACATATTCAACGTCATTTTCCACCATCTGATTAAATATTTTCTGCAATTCTAAACTTTCTGGTGTAGTTCTGTCGCTATCTTTAATCTTTTTTCCATTTATATATGTTGCTATAGTCCCTATCATACCAACATTTTTTCCTGCTCTTTCTAATATTTCTTTTATCATAAATGTTGTTGTTGTTTTTCCTTTTGTACCTGTTATACCGATTAATTTAAACTTTCTTGATGGATTATCATAAAAATTAGCAGCTGCAATAGCTAATGCTTCTCTTGTGTTTTTTGTCATAATGATTGTAACTTCATCTGGTATAGCTAACGCTTTTAAATCACAACCTTCTTCTACCATTACAGCTATAGCTCCTGACTCAATAGCATCTTTTATATACTGATGTCCATCTACAACAAACCCCTTTATTGCTATAAATAAAAAATTACTATTAACATTTTTAGAATTACTTTCAATCCCTTGTATTTCTATATCTATGTCGCCTTTAACTTTTAAGCCTTCCATTCCCACTAAAATGTTTTTTAAGTTCATATTCTCTCTCCTTATCTTTTTTGCTTACATTATATAACTATTTCTTTTTTTTGTATAGACTTTTTTAATTTTTATTTATTTTTATAGCTATGGCTCTTCAAAGAATTTCTCTTAATTATAAATTTAAATATAGCAAAATCTTTGAAGAACGGGCGATTACTAATCGCCCCTACATTTCTCTACTGTTCTAACTTATAGTTTTAGTTATACCTCTGAATAGTTACTTTTTATATTTGCATTATATTTAAACAGATCAATTTAATAATCCTTATTTAAATAATATGTATTTCTATTTTTTATATGACTTTTAAACATTATGAAAATAAATCTTTCCTAAACAATTATTTTCTATGAAAAAAAATTGGCACATGAATAAATTCACAGAAAGCCAAAACAAAACATTTAAATTATGTTAATGTTAAGGCTTTCCGATTTGTTCTAATATGTTAATCTTCTTTTAATGTTTCACAATATTTGCAACGGTATATTTTGTTTTCTTTATCTGTTAATACAAAAACATGATTTAACTCTTGTTCTATTGATGTAATACACCTAGGATTTTTACATTTTACAATATTAACTACCTCTTTTGGTAATTCTACATGATATTTATTAACTCTTACATCATTTTTTATAATATTTATTGTAATATTAGGATCGATATATCCTAATATATTTAAGTCTAAATCTATACTCTTGTCAATTTTTATAATATCTTTTCTTCCCATTTTCTTGCTTCTAGCATTTGTTATAATAGCAACAGAACAATCTAATTCTCCTAAATTTAATGCACTATATATTTCTAATCCTTTTTTAGCTTGTATATGGTCTATTACAATCCCATTGCTTATACTATCAATATTCATATTTTCCCCCTTAATAAATTGTGGTTTTTTTATTCCCATATCTAATTTTTCATAAATTACTTTACACTATCTTATTTCTAATAAATTTAATATAAGTGCCATTCTTATATATTTTCCATATCTAACTTGTTTAAAATAACAAGCTCTTGGGTCATCATCTACTTCTGTAGCTATTTCATTTACTCTTGGTAATGGATGCATAATACATAAATCTTTTTTAGCTTTTATAAGTTTATCTTTATTTAAAATATAATAATCTTTTAATCTTATATAATCTTCTTCATTAAAAAATCTTTCTCTTTGAACTCTTGTCATATACAATATGTCCAATTTATCTATATGTTCTTCTATATCATTTGTTTCAATATATTCCATATTGTTTTTTTCTAAAACATCTTCTTTTACATATTCTGGAATCTTTAATTCTTCAGGAGATATTAATACAAATTTAATATTTTTATATCTTGACATTGCTGTTATTAATGAATGTACTGTTCTTCCAAATTTTAAATCTCCACATACTCCAATAGTTAAGTTATCTAATCTTTTCTTTTCACATGCTATAGTTAATAAGTCTGTTAGCGTTTGTGTTGGATGATTATGTCCTCCATCACCTGCATTTATTACTGGCACAGTAGATTTTATTGAAGCTACTAATGGTGCACCTTCTTTAGGATGACGCATTGCAATAATATCGCTATAACACCCTACTGTTCTTATAGTATCTGACACACTTTCTCCTTTTGCAGTAGAACTTGATGACGCCTCTGAAAATCCTAATACATTTCCCCCTAATTCCATCATAGCAGACTCAAAACTTAGTCTTGTCCTTGTACTAGGTTCAAAAAATAAAGTAGCCAATTTCTTATATTTACATTTTTCTGAATACACTTCAGGATTTTTCATAATATCTTTGGCTACTTTTATTAAATTTTCTATTTCATCTGTTGCTAAATCTTCTATATTAATTAAATGTCTCATAACTTCCCCCTTTTTTTTATTATTTTTATCAAATTTCTTATAATATGTCAATATATTAAGAAAAAAAGTGTCGAAATTCGACACTTTTAGTTACAATTTACAGCCGATTTAATTTTTTACAAGAAATAATATATAAAATTATGAAGATGAGCGGTCGAAAGTAATTGAAGATAGAAACTATTAATCAATTTTTAGGGGTTGTTTGAGTTACATCGAAAAAGGGACCCTAAAAATTGGTTTAAAGTTTCTCTGAAATTAGCTTGAGCATGTGAAGATGAATAATTTCTATATATTATTTCTAGTTAATTTGAGTATAGCCGTAAATTTTAACACTTTTAACATTACAACTAAATATCATATTTATTTTTTGGAGTATATTTTGTATGCAAATATTTATGAGCTTTATGACTTCCTGGTTTCTCAAAATACTCATCATAAAGCATTTTCATAACAGGACTTTCATGTGATTTTCTTATAGTACTTTTTTCATCAATTTTATAAAGTGCATCTGCTCTTAACTTTCTTATATTTAATGTAGATCTTATCTTAGAAGATTTTATTGGTTGACCTCCGCCTACAACACATCCTCCTGGACAAGCCATTATTTCTATAAAATGATATGGCGACTTTCCTGTTTTTATTTCATCCATAATCTTTCTTGCATTTGCTAATCCACTTACTACTGCTATTTTTATTTCTTTTCCTGCCACATTTAATGTTGTTTCTTTTATTCCTTTTTCTCCTCTAACTTCTTTATATTCTATTTCATCAATACTTCTATTTTCTAGTGTATCAACAGCAGTTCTAATCGCTGCTTCCATCACTCCACCTGTTGTACCAAAAATTGCACCAGCGCCACTTGCCTCTCCCATTGGGCTATCAAATTCATTGTCTTCTAATTTTGTAAAGTCCATATTTGCTTGTTTAATCATTCTTGCTAATTCACGTGTTGTTATTACATAATCAACATCTCTTACTCCGTCTACTTCCATTTCTGGACGACTGCATTCGTATTTTTTTGCAACACATGGCATTACAGATACCACACATATTTTATTTCTATCTATTCCATATTTATCTGCAAAATATGATTTTATAACTGCTCCAAACATTTGATGTGGCGATTTACATGTAGATAAATGTTCTAAATTTTCTGGATAATTTTTTTCAGCAAATCTTACCCATCCAGGACTACATGATGTTATCATTGGTAATACTCCATTATTTTGTACTCTTTCGATAAATTCATTTGCTTCTTCCATTATTGTCAAGTCAGCTCCTGTATTTGTATCAAATACTTTATCAAATCCCATATTCTTTAAAGCTGTTACCATTTTTCCTTTTACATTTGTTCCTATATCCATACCAAACTCTTCACCAAGTGCTACTCTAACTGCAGGAGCTGTTTGTACTACTACAAATGTATCTTCATCTCTTAATTTCTTCCATACATCATCTATATTTTCCTTTTCTTTTAAAGCACCTGTTGGACATGACTCTATACATTGTCCACAAAGTGTACAATCTACATCATTTAAACTGCAATCATATGTTGTAGATATGCATGATTCAAATCCTCTTTGAGTACAATCTATTGCCCCTATATTTTGTACATTTTTACAAGTAGCAACACATCTTCTACATAAAACACATTTATTAAAATCTCTTACTATTGATGGTGACTTATCATCAATTTGATAATTTGTTTTTTCACCTTCAAATTTAACTTCTGAAACATTAAATTTATCTGCTAATGCCTGTAACTCACAATTTCCATTTCTACTACAAGTTAAACAATCTCTATGGTGATTAGATAATATTAAATCTAATATCACTTTTCTTGCTTCTATGACAGCTGGTGAATTTGTTTTTACTATCATTCCTTCTTCAACTTTTTGAATACATGATGTAGCAAACCCTCTTCTTCCTTCAACTTCTACTATACACATTCTACAATCGCCAACTTCATTTATTTCTTTTAAAAAACATAATGTTGGTATATCTATTCCATTTTGCATAGCAGCTTGAAGTATAGTAGTACCTTCTTTTACAGAAATCTCTTTTCCATCTATTACTAAATTTACCATTTTTACCTCCTGATAAATAATATTTTGTTACTATTCAATTATTAATTGCTTTAAATGGACACTTATCAACACAAGTTCCACATTTTATACATACATCTGGGTTTATTTTATGTACTTTTCCTGGTTCTCCATCTATTGCATTAACTGGGCAATTTCTTTTACATAATCCACAACCTTTACATTTTTCTGAATCTATATTTATATCACAAAGTTCTTTACATAGCCCTGCTCTACATTTTTTATCTGTTACATGTTCTATATATTCATCTCTAAAATATTTTAATGTACTTAAAACAGGATTTGGTGCTGTTTGACCCAATCCACATATTGCTGATTTTTTAATATTATCTGCTAATTCTTCTAAGTTCTTCAAGTCTTGTCTATCTGCTTTTCCTTCACACATTTTAGTTAAGATTTCAAGCATTCTTTTTGTACCGATTCTGCAAGGTGTACATTTTCCGCAACTTTCACTTACTGTAAAGTCTAAATAAAATCTTGCTATGTCTACCATACATTTTGTATTATCCATTACTATTAGTCCACCTGAGCCCATCATTGATCCTATACTTGCTAATGACTCGTAGTCTATTGGTGTATCTAAGTGTTCAGCTGGTATGCATCCTCCGGAAGGGCCTCCTGTTTGCGCTGCTTTAAATTCTCTACCATTTGGAATTCCTCCACCTATATCAAATACTATTTCTCTTAAAGTTGTTCCCATTGGTACCTCTACTAAGCCAACATTGACAACATTTCCACCTAATGCAAACACTTTTGTTCCTTTTGATTTTTCTGTTCCTATATTTGAATACCATTCTGCTCCATTTAAAATAATTTTTGTTATATTTGCTAGTGTCTCAACATTATTTATTACTGTTGGTTTTCCAAATAATCCACAACTTGCTGGATATGGTGGTTTAACTCTTGGTTGTCCTCTTCTTCCTTCTATTGATTCTAATAATGCTGTTTCTTCTCCACATACAAATGCTCCAGCACCTAATCGTATATCTATATCAAAACTAAAATCTGTTCCAAATATATTTTCTCCTAGTAATCCATATTCTCTTGCTTGTTTTATAGCAATTTTTAA
>CAOPQH010000037.1 GCA_948505485.1 uncultured Clostridia bacterium | reverse complement strand
TCTCTATTAAATTTTCTATTAATAAATCTTTCATAGTTTCAAAGAATTTCATATATTCATTATGTTTTTTATTCGATATTTTATCTATTTCTTGAACCCATTTCATAAGTAAAATCTGTGTAGTATATTCATCTTCTTCTAATTCACTAAAAATATCACTAGGATAATATTTTGAATTTTCTATAAAAACACCAATTTGAGATTTGAATAATAAATCACTTCTAAATACTTTTGTATTATATGTTTTTATAATTATATCAATCAATACTTGTGTGTAAAAATGCGTATATGGAGAAAATTCTAAACATGCTCTAACAATTTGAAACATTTTAAAGAAACAATCCATCTTCTTATCTTCAGAATCGGTTTCTTTAGCATAACATACCATTTCTATAAGTTGTGTATACATAGCTTTCAATTTATCAAAATCTTCATAATTCATTATAGCAAATTCATATAGTTTATCTCCAATATTATATTCAAAATTTCCTAAAGCGCCAAAATATTCTCCGAGTGTTCTTTAGGATAATTTTATTATTTTTAATTGCAAAATTACTTATCATATAAGCGTTTCCTCCATTTATAAAAATAGAATATAGATATTTCAATTTTTAATTTATCTATAGACTTTGTAAAATCTCTTTACAAGCTATTTTTAGGCGAGTACAATGAATTTACAAAATAGAAAATAGTAATTTAAAATATCTGTTTTCTATTATAGCACATTGAAAATTGAATAGCAAACTGCAAGACATATAATGATACTTCCGTCTGGCTAACGTGATGTAAAGGGGCGGTTCACTAAAGGTGAAATGAGGGTAAATCTCATATGGGTATATAACTTACCACTTGTAACTTTTTTCTTAGCTCTAGGAAGCGAAGCGACGTAGAGATAAGTTATGCGAAACGAAGTGGAGCTAAAATTAAAAGTAATATTTTTAAACTTTTAATAATAGTATTGAAAAGAAAGTTGGTGAGAATTTTGAAAAAGAGTTTGAATATTACATTTATTAATCCTAATACAGAAGAACAAATAGTACAAGCTATGGCAGGAGTGTTAGCATATAATTTAGCTGAGAGTGATGAAAATATAAAATTCAATTATAACAATTCAAATATTTATCAAAATTCTCACAAGGAAATAGAAGATAAATTAGAATTGTAAAAATTTAGAAAAACACTATAAATTTTAAACAAGTTATGCTATAATTTGAGCAAAGAAAAACTTATGTAGGAGAGTAATTGTATGGCAAATATAAATTTTTTAGAGAATGAAGTGATAGAATTTAAGAAAACAACAGGAGAATTAAAAGAAGGCATAATTTCTATTGTTTCAATATTAAATAAACATCAAGGTGGAAAGTTATATTTTGGAATAAAAGATAATGGAGAAATCATTGGACAAGATGTATCAAGTAAAACTATAAGAGAAGTATCAAAAGCAATATCTGAAAATATAGAACCTAAAATATATCCAGTTGTGAATAAAGTTAAATTAAATGACAAAGACTGTATATTAGTTGAATTTGAAGGCGATGATATTCCATATTTAGCTTTTGGACGAGCTTATATGAGAGTTGGAGATGAAGATAGACAACTTTCAATGAAAGAAATAAGAAAAATAATTCTAAAAGATGAAAACGAAATAGGTAAATGGGAAAGCAAAGTATCTGATTATACAATAGATGATATTGATGAAGAATTGTTAAAAGATTTTATAGAAAAAGGTAGAAAAGCTAAAAGAATAAACTTTCCATATACAAACAAAGAAGAAATATTAAAGAAATTATCTTTAGTAAATAAGAGTAATGAACTATTAAATGCAGGATACATCTTGTTTGCAAAAGAAGCAAAACTTGAAATGCAAATGGCTATTTTTGCAACAGAAACAAAATTAACTTTTTTAGATATAGATCAAGTATTTGGAAATATTTTTGAATTAATAGAAACAGGAGAAGGATATATTAGAAAAAATATAAAATGGCCTGTTAATTTCAAAAGTGGTGGAATGGAAAGAGTTGAAATACCAGAAATACCTTTAGAAGCAATAAGAGAAGCAATAATAAATTCACTTATACATAGAGATTTTAAAAATCCAAAAAGTAATGAGGTTGCAATATATAAAGATAGAGTAGAAATATTTAATCCTGGAGAATTTCCAGAAGGATATAAACCAGAAGATTTTATTAAAGGAGAAGGATCTATTCCAAGAAATCCATTAATAGCAAATACTTTATATTTATCAAAAGATATTGAAAAATGGGGTTCTGGTTTTAGGAGAATTACAGAAGTATGTGAAAAAGCAGATGTAAAAGTAAAATTTGAAATTAGAAAAAATGGATTTATGGTTATTTTTTATAGAAAAACTGATGAAGAATTGCTTGACTTAACAGGAGAAAATAAAAATGTACAAGAAAAGACGTATGAAAAGACGTATGAAAAGACGTATGAAAATATAGAAGAAAAAATAATTGAATTTTGTGTAGAAGCAAAATCAGCAAAGGAAATTTCAGGATTTTGTGGTTTTAAGAGTGTTGATAGATTTAAAAGAAATTATTTAAAACCATTGTTAGAACAAGGCAAAATAAAAATGACAATACCAAAACAACCTAAAAATAGAAATCAAAAATACATTGCAAATAATGGAGCAAATAAATGAGCAAAAAAGAAAAAAGTTATATTTTAATAGGAATAATTGCATTAACTATATTACTAATATGTGGGATTTATTTTCAATCTAGCAATAAAACTAATATTGATAATCAAAAAATAAATATTACTATAGATAATTCAAAGTTAAATATTTTTTACTTTTATGTAGGACAAGCAGATTGTACTTTAATAATAAATGAAGGACAAACAATGTTAATAGATGCAGGTGATAAGACTGATGGTAAATTAATAGAGAATTGTCTAAAACAATTAGGAATAGAAAAAATTGACTACTTAATAGGCACACATAGTGATGATGATCACATAGGTGGAATGACGTATATAGTAAATAATTTTGAAATAGGAAGTTTATATATGCCATTAAAAGAAGCAAATAACCAAAGCTATATTGAGATTAGTAAAAATGATAATATACAACGAACTGAAATAAATGATATTATAAATATTGGAAGTGCTAATGCAATAATAAAATGGGTTGATAATATTGGAGGATATTCAGATAATAATTCATCAATTGTATTACAATTAAATTATAAAGATAAAAAATACCTATTTACAGGAGATATAGAAACAAAAGTAGAAAATGAGCTAATTAAGCAAAATGCATTAGAAGAAATAGATATCTTAAAAGTTGCTCATCATGGGTCAAATAGTAGTACAAGTGAAAAATTTTTAGATATAATAAAACCTAAATTTGCAATTATTTCATCAGGAAGTACATATAGTAAGTTTCCTAATATTGAATGTCTAAAAAGAATATTAAAATTAGTAGATAAGGAAAATATATTTATCACAGAAAGAGATGGAACAATATGGATTACCAGTGATGGAGTGACAGAAGATAATATTCAAAAATTAAATGAAATAAATTTAGATGGAGCAAATAGCAAAATAAATCAAGAAGAATTAAATAGCGAATATTTAGAAAGCATACAAATTAGTATGTTTTCTTTTTTTGAAAAAACTATTGAAAATATAAATTAAAGAGAGTATAATAACTACAGTTTTTAATCAATGTTAATTTATTATATTTTAAATTTTATTTCATGTATATTTCTATACATAGAATTCACAAAAAGACAATTTAATATAGAAAGGAGAATGCCTTTGAAATTAGACTTAGGACTTAAATTAGCAAATAATATATTGCAAAGCAAAGAAATTTCAAACTTTATTCAAGAGTTATCAAATACATTAAAAGATAATAATTTTTTAGCTTATAAAGATTATGATAGCACAAAGTTTACAAGAGAGAATGAAGAAAAACTATGGGATAAGAAAGAAAAATTGATTTCTGAAAGTATAACCGAGAATAATATAGGAAATGCAGAAGAAGATAAATTATATGAAATATCATATAAAAATTCAAAAGGATACGGCGTTATTGAATTTGATGAAGATTATAGTAATAGAAAAAGTATATTAGTTGATAATGAAAAATTACCTCAAACTACAGAAAAAGGAATGTTCTTTAGAAAAGTAGATGACAATTATGTTTTTGATAAAGTAACTACAGAAAAAGTATATAATGAAATGAAGAATTACGAAAAAGAATTAATCAATGAACAAAATAATACTTTAAAAGAAATGAGGAAGGAAGGGGCAACATATAAAGTAACATATCTAGAAGATGATTGTGAAGATTGGCGTACAGAACTTACTAATATGGATACAGGAGAAACATTTCAAGAATTAGAATTTCCACATGATGTATATCATGAAGTTGGGGTAAATTCATTGGTTAAATATGAAAATGGAAAATATAGTGTGGTAGAAGGAACAAGTGTACATGATTTATATCCAAATATAATAGAAAACTATTGTGAAAAAGAAGGCGTTTATATAACAAAAAATGGTGAATACGAAACAGCAGATGAGTTATATAAATCAATAAATATGAGCCATAAAGATAAAATTGTAAAAAATGTTACAAGTGCAATTGAGAAAATACTGAAGTTTGCAGTAAGCAAATTAGTAGAATTAGTAAAGAATAAGTAATAAATTAATATTTTAATATATAAAAGCAATAAAAATAACTTATTGAATATTAGGAAAGGAGAGAATATGATTAGAAAAGTAGGAAATTTTCCATATAATATTTCTAAGTTTGAGAAAGAAGCAGAAAAATTATTTCCAAACGAAAACATTATAGTTGGAGCAATGGATGGGGCAAATGAAGAAATAATACAAAATTTTTTAGAGGATGTTTTAAAATACGAAATAGCTGAGAAAAATTCAAATAACAGAAATAAATAAAGAAAATTATTGAAAAAATGAGTTTAATATGCTAAAATGTAACAGAACGAAAATAAAGATACAGAAAAGTAAAAAAGAAAGTAGTGATGTTATGAAAATTGCAGCATATTGTAGAGTATCAACTGAAAAGGAAGCACAAATAGATTCATTAGAAAAACAAATAGAATTTTTTAATGAATTTACTAAAAAGAACGGGTATGAGTTGTACAAGTTATATGCAGATGAAGGAATATCTGGAAAGCAAATAAAACATAGAAAACAGTTCCAACAAATGATGCAAGATGCAAAGGCTAAGAAATTTGATAAAGTAGTAGTAAAAGATGTTAGTCGTTTTGCTAGAAATACAGTGGATTTATTGCAAAGTATAAGAGAACTAAAATCTTATGGAATTGAAGTGGATTTCTTAAACAACGGAGAAATAATGGAAGGTGGATCTGAATTTATACTAACCATTTTAGGAGCAATGGCACAACAAGAAAGTGCGAATATGTCTAAAAGAGTTAAATTTGGAAAGGACATTACTGCAAAAAAAGGAAGAGTTCCAAATATCGTATTTGGATATGACAAAATTCCAGATGAAAGATATACTCTAAAAATAAATGAAGAAGAAGCAAAAATTGTAAAAGAAATATTTGAAAATTATGTATATAAGGGAATTGGGACAACCAAAATTGCATGGGATTTAAATGACAGAGGGATAAGAACAAAGAAAACAAAATCAAAATGGGTGCAAACTTCTATAGTAAGAATGCTTAAAAATCCAATCTATACAGGACGAGTAACCAATAAAAAAACAGAAGTAACAGATTTTATAACAGGAACAAGAAAAGACTTACCAGAAGAGGAATGGATAGTAGTAGAAAGACCAGAAATGAGAATTATATCAGATGAACTATTTAATAGAGCACAAGATATATTAGCACAAAGGTCAAATAAATTTAAACTAAATAACAAAAGAGAAAAGACAGAATATGTATTTAGTACACTTATCTATTGCAAACATTGTGGTTATTCATTTAGAAGAATAAGAAGAAAATACACAAATGATGGACCAGAATATATAAGATGGGTATGTAGTGGAAGAAACTCAATGGGGGTAAATCATTGCCCTAACACAACAGTAATTGATGAAGAAGAGCTATTAAATGCAATTAAAGAATATCTAAAAAGTATTATTTTAAACAAAAAGAATTTTATGAAAGCAGTTGAAAAAGAGTTTGAAAAGATTACTAAATTAAGAGAAAACAATGAACGAAGTGAAGAAAGTCTACTACAAGAAATAGAAAAAGTAACAGTAAAAAAACAAAAATATATGGAAATGTTTCAAAATGAAGTAATCAATATACAAGAACTAAAAAAATATACCAATCCATTAAATGAAGATATTGCAAGACTAGAAAGAGAATTAAAATTAATCACATCAGAAATAAAAGAAAAAGATGTATTAGAAAAGGAATTATCAAAAACAATCAGTACAGTAGATGATATATTAAATAATACAACAATTACAAATGCAATGCTAAAAACAATAATAGATGTAATTGAAGTAGATAGTGATTCCAATGTAGAAGTAAGATTAAAACTATTAAACGAAATAGGCAGTACGCCAACTGTTATTACGAATTTTAATGAAATTTCAGCCAATGTAGGGGCGATTATCAATCGCCCGTCACTACAAAGAACAACCCTAAATAGTAAAAATTCTACCGCTCTTGATAGTAACATCAGTACATAAAGACGTATCAGAAAGATTATTAAAAATTAATCCTGCATTAGCACATGATGTTAGATTAATACTTGATGAGAATAAAGCAGAAAGGCATATAAGAGGAGGAATGGCAACAAAATTAAAATATAGTTCCAAAAATAAACAATAATTAGTAGATTATAAAAATACAAAATGTAAAAATTGAAGTGACCCTAAATTATTAAACAAAAACAAGTTTAATAATTAGGGATTTTTTATATAATAGGAAAGTCATGCTGATTTTCTAATATATAAAACACATTGTACACAAATATAAAAATATTCATCACTAAATGTCGATTTATGTCATAGAATATAATAGCCAAATTTTTGAGGTGATGAAATGAATAAAATAAAAAAAGGAGATATAGTAGGAAGAAAATCATACAATAAAGATATTATTTTTATAGTTAAAAATATCATGAAAACAACTAATGGAGAAATAGCAATTTTAAAAGGTGTAGTAGAACGAGTAGAAGCAGATAGTAACATAGAAGATTTAGAAATAATAAATAAACAAATAATAAAAAGCAGCTTAAAAAATATAGATCAAAAATTAGAATATAGAATAAAAAAGGCTAATACAAAAGAAGAATCAAATACTTTAAAATTATTTAATAAAAGAAGTAAAGAAGAAATTATTACAGGTAAAATATTACATTTAGATGGAGATAGAAAATATAGTGAAAAATCATACAGATATTACAAAAAATTAAGATTAAATGCAGTTGTTAAAAATATACCTGAAAATAAACAACCAAGGGTGATTTACAACTTATTAATGTATTATAATCCTGATATATTAATAATAACAGGTCATGATGGAATGATAAAAAGAGGATCTAGATATAATGATATATATAATTACAGAAATTCTAGACATTTTATAAATACAGTTAAAGAAGCTAGAAGATATGAAAAAGAAAACAATAAAAATATAGTTATATTTGCAGGAGCATGCCAAAGCTATTTTGAAGCATTAATATCTGCAGGAGCAAATTTTGCATCATCACCAGCTAGAATACTAATAGATTTTTTAGATCCATTAATTATAGCAGAAAAAGTAGCAACAACTAGAAAAGAAGATTACATTACAATTGATGATGTAGAAAAAGATTTAAGAGATGGAAAAAAAGGAGTAAATGGCATAGGAGCTTATGGTAAAAAACATTTAAAAAATAATATGTAACATTATTGTAACATACTTGTAATACAAATGTAACAACGAATATATAATACTATATATTCATTGATATAAGCGAATTACAGCTGTTTTACAATATACAACCTATTTTGACAATTTATATAACGAGTGATATAATCAAACCATCTTAAGAGGAGTAGGTGATGACATGATTTGTAAAACAGATATAACAAATCTAAAAACAGACATCATAGATAAAGTGGGTCAAAAGATAATAGTAAAAGGATCTTTAGGAAGAAGTAAAGCCTTTGAAAAAGAAGCTACAATAGAAAAAGCATATCCAAATATTTTTGTTGTTAAATATGAGGAAAATGATAGAAATGTAACATACAGTTATACTGATGTGTTAACAAGAACAGTTGAAGTAGAAGTATTTGATGGAGATTCATACAGTCCATTAATACCACCAGCTGTAGAAAATAAAAAAGGAAAAGTAACTCTTTAAAAGTAGGATATAATCCTACTTTTTTATATTCTAGAAAAGTTATCCCAGTGGGATAACTTTTCGTAGAAGATAATTATGGCGGAAGTTAGATTTTGTAGCAATTACTATTGCGTACAAAGTCTTACTTACGCTTTTTTTATTAAATAGTCATAAAATGAACTTATCCTAATATATATTAATAAATAAATATATTAAGGAGGTACAAAGATGACAATAGAGACAACT
Source organism: uncultured Clostridia bacterium (assembly GCA_948505485.1). Classification (GTDB taxonomy): domain Bacteria; phylum Bacillota; class Clostridia; order TANB77; family CAG-508; genus CAG-269. The sequence goes on along the minus strand of CAOPQH010000037.1, from coordinate 4,195 downwards.
AATGAAAATTTATCTATAAATCAATTAGTATGCGAAAAAAAAGAAATTATATTTGTAGAAGGAGATATGATAGTACCAGACTCAAAACCAGATGTTTTAAATACAGTAGATACAAGTGGAACAGTATGTGTATATAAAAAAGAAATTACTGATAATAAAGTAAAGATAGATGGAAATATTAATACATTTATAATGTATGTCGCAGACGAAGCAGAAGATAGTATAAGAGGTTTAAATACAAATTTAGATTTTTCGGAATTAATAAATGTAGACAATTGTAATGAAAACATGATTTTAGAAACAGAAGTAAATAAAAAATCTATAGAATGTAAAGTGCTAAATGGAAGAAAAATAAATATAAAAGTAGGACTAGAAATAAATATAAAAATATATTCAAAAGAAGAAACACAAATTATAAATTCAATGAATGGTTGTAATGACTTACAAGTATTGGAAAAGGATATACAAGTAAATTCTTTAATAGGATCAGGAAATACCAAGTCATATGTAAAAGATACATTAGTAATTGAAAATACAGATAATTTAGCAGAGATTTTAAAAACTGATATATCATTAGTAAACAAAGACATAAAGATAAGCTATAATAAAGTGTTAGCAAAATCAGAAGCAAATGTAAAAATAATGTATTTAACAGAAGAAAATGAAATAAAATCTATAGAAAATAGAATTCCAGTAGTTGGATTTATAGACATACAAGATGTCTCAGAAGAAAATATATGCGATACTAATTATGAAATTAAAAATATAATATTAAAACCAAATAGTGTAGAAGAACATTCAATATATATAGAAATGGAAGTAGAAATGTCATGTATGGCTTATGAAAGTAAAAGCATAAATTTAATTCAAGATATGTATAGTCCTTGTGAAGATATAAAATTTAATCAAAGAAAAATAAAAACAATAACAAATAAAGAAAATCGTAGAGAAATATGCAAAATAGAAGATACAGTAAAAGTTGATGAATTAAATAATGGAAGACTAATAGATGTAAATGTAATTCCAATTATAAATACACAAAGAAAACAAAATACAAGATTAATCTATGAAGGAGAAATGCAATTAAAATTTATATATATTACAAACAATTCTCTTAGTAGTAAAACAGTTAATTTACCACTAGAGTATACTATTGAAAATATAGATAACGTAGAAAAAGTTAATATTTGTGAACAAATAGATATTAATTCAAAAGATTTTATAGTACAGAGCGGAGGAAACGTAGAATGTAACATCGAATTAGCATTTAACATAAGAATAAATAAGGAAATACAAATTAATATAATAGAAAATGTAGAGGTTGAAGAAAACAGAAGTGATGAGGATTATAGTTTGATAATGTATATAGTAAAAGAAAATGATACTATATGGGATATTGCAAAAAAATATAAAAGTACAATTGATGATATAGTTAAAATAAATGGAATAGAAAATGAAAATATAATCAATGTTGGAGACAAACTTTACATTCCTAAGTATGTAAAAAAATCTACTCAAAGCATAGAAGAAGATATGCAGATGATTGAATATGCACAATAAGATATATTCTCGTAAAAGAATAAAATTGCCACATTTTATAAGGGTAGCAAATAATAAAAAATCAGAAAATGCAGAAAAATTAATAAGAATATTTTTTGTATTAATAATTGCATTTAGTATTGTAAAAATAGCATTAGATGCAGTAAATCCAATATTTGATACATTATGCGAAGATGAAGCTAAAGGGCTTGCAACAAAAATAACAAATGAGCAAGCAACAAAAGTAATGCAAAAATATTCTTATGAAGATTTATTTATTATAGAAAAAGATGAAGATGGAAATATATCAATGATAAAATCAAATGTATTTCCAATAAACCAAATAATATCTGATGTAGCAATATATGTTCAAAATGAAATAGATAATTTAGAAAGAGATGATATAAAAATTGCTTTAGGCAGTTTTACAGGAATGAAATTATTATCAGGCAGAGGACCAGATGTTAAAATAAAAATTTCTTCAATAGGGAATATTGATACAGATTTAAAAAGTGAGTTTATATCACAAGGTATTAATCAAACTCTTCATAGAGTATATTTACAACTGGAATGTAAAATGAATATTTTAACGCCATTTGACAGAATAGAAAAAGATATATCAAATCAAATCTTAATTGCAGAAAATGTTATTGTAGGTAAAATTCCATCAACATATTATAATTTAGAAGGATTTAAAAATGAGACAGACACATTAGAATTAATAGAATAATATATAAGTAAAAGTGCAGTAGATATTAATCTTCTGCACTTTAATAGATATATAGAAAAATACAACTATTTATTAAAACCAAATTATTTAATATATTGTATGTATATTAATAAGCAACGCTTAGTAGATTTTATTGACTTTAAGATCCTAAACAAATGTTTTAAGAACTATTGACAATTAATAATGCAAAATATATAATTTGTGGAGAAGATAAGGATAAGCAGAATATGGTTACCATCTCAATTCTAAAAACATAGGAGGTGCTACATTTTTAAATGCTTTTATCAAATTAGTTTGCTTATAAGCTAAATATAGTATACTACTTTTTTATTATATGTCAAATTGAATTATTTAATTCCTGTAACCATTTATAGATATAATTAAAACGATAAATTAAAATGGTAGAGAAATGTAGGGGCGATTAGTAATCGCCCGAGCTCCAGCGGTTTTACAATATTTAAATTTATTTTAATTTATCATAATAAAATTAAATTTTTTATTGAAAATAAATCAAAGTAAATATATAATACTAATAGCAAAATAAAAATACGGAGGAAGAATATGAAGTTAAAAAATAATAAAGGAATTACACTAACTACATTAGTAATTACAATAATAATATTACTTATTTTGTCATCAATAACTGTTTTTGGAGGAATGTCATTAATAAAAAGAGCAAATGTAGAAAGTTTGAAGACAAATATGCTATTAATTCAAGCAGAAGCTAAAGCAATTGCGGAAGAAGTTAATTTTAGAGAAAATGCATTAAATACAGAAGACCAAGATAATGAAACTAAAATAAATGCAATAAGAGCAGAATTGCTTGAAGGACAAACACAAGTATCTACTGATGCAACTATCAAAAATAAGATGAATTTTTTAGGAACGGAAGAAGATTTGTCAAATTATTATGCTTTGACACAAGAAGCATTACAAAACATGCATGTTGATACTAAAGTACCAGAAGGAGAATATTATGTAGTAGAATATAATTTTGAAAGTTTAGATGTAAAAGTATACTATACAAAAGGATATAACTATAAAGGTACGACATACCATGCTTTATCAGACTTAGAAGAAATAAAAGATTAATAAATAATATTAAAAAGGAAGTAATAATGAAAGAAAAAGAATTTGAAAGACTAACTAAATTAAAAGAAATAGAAGAAGATATATATAATAAAAGAGAAGAATTTAAATATATTTGTGGAATCGATGAAGCTGGAAGAGGACCACTAGCAGGACCTGTAGTAGTTGCAAGTGTAATAATGCCAAGAGATTCTATGATAGAAGGAGTAAATGATTCTAAAAAAGTATCAGAAAAAAAGAGAGAAAAGTTATATACTCAAATTTTAGAAGAAGCTATAAGTTGTGGTATTGGAATTATAGATCAAAATGAAATAGATGAAATAAATATATTAGAAGCAACTAAGAAGGCTTTAACAACATCAATAGAAGAATTAGAAGTAAGACCAGATTTAATATTAGTTGATGCTTTAAATCATATTGATACAAAAGGAATACCATATGAGCCAATTGTTAAAGGTGATGCAAAAGTATATAGCATAGCAGCTGCATCAATAATTGCTAAAGTTACAAGAGATAGAATTATGAGACAATGGGACGAAATATATCCACAATACGAATTTAAAAGACATAAAGGGTATGGAACATCAGCACATATTAATGCTATAAAAGAGTATGGCTTGTGTCCATTACATAGAAAAAGTTTTACTAAAAATTTTGTATAGCTATTTGTATAGCTAGAACAAATCGGAAAGCCTTAATATTAGCATAATTTATACTTTCTTCTTTGGCTTTCCGTGAATTTGTTCGTGTGCCAATTTTACATATGTAAAATTGTGTACAATTGTTTTTATATATTAGAAAGTCAGTATGACTTTCTAATATATAAAAAAGGCACTG
>CAOPQH010000036.1 GCA_948505485.1 uncultured Clostridia bacterium | reverse complement strand
TATCACCACGCGTGGCTTCTCTACAATATTAAAGAAAAACACTATTGACACGTATGGCTTCTCTAAAATATTGAAACGTGCTGTTCCCTGGTAAAATGACAAATTGAAACAGTAGAGAAATGTAGGGGCGATTAGCAATCGCCCGTTCTCCAACGATTTTGCTATTTTATAGCCGTCAAATTACCTGTCGATAGAGTATTTTCGTTTTTTGATTTTATTTGTTTTTTATTACTAATACTGTTTGTAATTTGTTGAAATTTACTGCTGTTTCTACTAGCGCGTATCTGTCTACTATGTTGTTTGTGTTTACTATTTTTTTAACTGTTCCTATATGAATTCCTTTTGGAAATATTCCTCCTATTCCTGATGTTTCTACACTGTCTCCTTGTATGATTGTTGCGTCTGTTGGGATATACATTGCTTTTAATATTGTGTCTCCTTCTAGTGTTCCTTTACATACAATGCTGTCTTTTGTGGTACTCATAAGACTGCTTGTTGAGCTTGCACTATCTACTACTGTTTGTACTTTTGATGTTTCTTTTTCTACTGATGTTATATGTCCTACTAGCCCTTCGTCTGATATAACTGTCATGTTTTCTTCTACTCCGTCTTTGCTTCCTATGTTGATTATTATTGTTTTTGAGTAATTGCTTATGTCTTTGTTTATTACATATCCAGGTATTGTTTGGTATTCTTCATATTTTTCTGTTAATCCTAGATATTCTTTTAAAGTTTCGTTTTCTGTTTTTGTGTTTTCTAATTCTCTTAATGATTGTTCTAATTGACTGTTTTCTTCTTTTAATTTTTCATTTTCTTCTTTTAATCTATTTATATCTGTAAAAAATGTATTGTTCTTCCCTATTTTATTTTTCAAATATGTTAATCCGTTTTGTATAGGCATTACTAGTTTGCTAGTAATATTTTCTATATATGACAAATTACTATTGTCTGTGTTAGTAAGTATTACTAAGGCTATTAAAACAATTATAGTTATAATTATACCTAATTTTCCTGCTTTTTTATTTTTATACATCTTTTCTCCTATCTTTGCTTATTTTCTTTTACGTGCATTTACTAAAACTTTTTTAAGTTTTTCTAATTCTTCTAGGGTCTTTCCTGTTCCTCTTACTACACAGTCTAATGGATCTTCTGTAATGTATACAGGCATTTCAGTTTCTGCACTTATTAGTTTATCTAGATTTTTTATTAATGCTCCTCCTCCTGCTAGCACTATTCCTTTTTCAATAATGTCTGATGCTAATTCTGGGGGAGTCTTTTCTAATGTTTGTTTTACTATATCTACAATTTTTGATATAGACTCTTGCATTGCTTCTTGTATTTGCGCTGATGTTATTGTTACATTTCTTGGTAAACCATCTGTTAAGTCTCTTCCTCTAATTTCCATAGACATTTCTGTCATTAATGGCATTGCACAGCCTATTTCTTTTTTTATTTGCTCTGCTGTTGTATCTCCTATTGCTAAGTTTAGTTCTTTTTTTATGTAATTTATTATATCTTCATCTAATTCGTCTCCTGCTACTCTTAGAGAATGACTTACTACTATTCCTCCTAATGAAATTACTGCAACTTCTGTTGTTCCTCCTCCGATATCTACTATTATGCTACCACTAGGCTCTTCTACATTTAATGATGCTCCTATTGCTGCTGCCATAGGTTCTTCTATTAAATATACTTCCTTGGCACCTGCTTGCAATACTGATTCTTCTACTGCTCTTTCTTCTACTTCTGTAATTCCTGATGGGACTCCTACAACCACTCTAGGTCTTCCTATATTATATTTTTTACCTACTTTTTCAATTATGTTTTTTAGCATTAATTGTGTTGCTGTGAAATCTGCAATAACTCCATCTTTTAATGGTCTAACTGCTTTTATTTCATCTGGTGTTCTACCTAGCATTTCCTTTGCCTCATGACCTGTAGCTAATATGTTTCCTGTTTTTCTGTCTATTGCAACAACTGATGGTTCTTTTAGTACTATTCCTTTTCCTTTTACTGTAACTAATAAATTTGCTGTTCCTAAATCAATTCCAATATCTTTTGATCCCCAATTAAAGATTTTCATGTTCTTTTCCCTTCTTCCCCTTTTATTATTTATATTATTTGTATCTTACGTATATTAATTTTGTAACTTTTGTGTAAATATACTTGTATATTCCATATTTCCAATTACTATATGATCTAATAATTCTATTCCCATTAAGTCTGATGCATCATATAATAAATCTGTTATATTAATATCTTGTTTACTCGGAGTTGAATCTCCACTTGGATGATTGTGTACTAATATGATTTTAGGGGCTTGCATTTTTACCGGCTCATTTAATACATCTTTTATAGATATATTGGCAAAATTTGCTCCCCCTAATGAAATATCCTGTATCTTTAGTACGATATTTTTATTATTTAATATTATAACTTTTACTTTTTCTTGCTTTAAAAATCTTAAATCATTCATAAGTAATTTTGCTACATCATTTGGCTCTTTTATTTGAAATTTTTTGTAATTTGTGGGTGTGTTCATTCTTGTTGTTAATTCGCATAATGCTTTTAGTTGTAATGCTTTTACTTTTCCTATTCCTTTTATTTTAATGAGTTCTTCTATAGTCAGCTCTCTTAAAAAGTTTAGACTGTCTAAATTATTTGTATCATTAAGATTTAATATTTTTTGTGCAAGCTCTACTGATGTTTCTTCTTTAGTTCCACTTTTTATTATTATTGCTAATAATTCTGCATTTGATAATGATTTTTCACCATATAATTCTAATTTTTCATATGGTCTTTCTGATATTGGTAATTCTTTCATTTTTATTGACAAAATATCAACCCTTTCTTTGTTTATATTTTGCCCCTTATTTTTATTACTTTTATATAGTAGAGAACCATATATAATTATGGCATTTTAAATACTGTAGAGAAGCCACGCGTGTCAATAGTGCTTTTTCAAATTGTAGAGAAGCCATGCGTGGTGATAGCACTTTTCAACATTGTAGAGAAGTCATGCGTGTTGGTAGCACTTTTCGTTTTAGGAGGTATCCTTATAGGAAGTACCTAAAACGAAAATGTCCTACCAACAGTTAGCTTGACGGTCATAAAATTATAAATTACCATATCACCATATAGTTTGGCAATTTAATTATATTTTATTTTACAATAAATCTGCCTTATGCCTTATATAAATTCTTATACTTTTCTATATATAAAAATAGCTATTGCCATACCTATTATGCTTGCTATATTTATTTTTACCATAAGTCCTAAGGTTATTTTTAATACACTTAAGTTAAGTACTATTGGACTTTCTAATCCAAATTCTTGTCCAAATGATAACCACCATAACCAGTCTATATGTGATGCTAATTCTCCTAGCAACCCTCCTATTACTAGTCCTGATAAAATAAATATTAATAATATCCATATATTTTTGTCTTTTGCTACCATTTTTACCTCCATTTTTTTGTTTGTCTCTTCTTACGGATTTTTGAACTTTTACTACATTGCTATTATATATTGTATTGATATTTTTTTCAAGTGTATTATAGATTTTTTTGTATTAGTACTTCCTTTTTTTATTTTTTTATGCTATATTTTTATTACCAAAATTTGTTCCTTTAAATATAATAATAATAGTAGTATAATAAATATAGGACATTTAAGGAGGATTTAATAATTTATGAAAATTGAGAAACTAACAGAAAATAAAATTAGGATTATTCTTAATATTGATGATTTAGCCGAAAAGAATATAGACTTAAAAGATTTTATGTCTAATTCTTCGGAATCCCAAAGCTTTTTTGGTGATATTTTAAATCAAGCTGAACAAGAAGTAGGGTTTATTACAAAAGATTGTAAAATAATGATAGAGGCTATTGCTTCGACTGATGGCATCTTTGTTTTTACAATAACTAAGTTTGATCCAAATTCTAGTTTTGATAATACTAAAAAGAAAAAAGTAAAAATCAAAAGAAAAACTGCTAATACTTGTTCTAACACTGCAATTTACTCTTTTGCAAATTTTGATGAGTTTTGTAATTTGTGTGAAAGTTTAAATACGAAATTTCTATATGACATTAAAAACATTTCTAAAAATATTTCTTTATATTTATATAATAATACATATTACTTAATAATTAATAACATAAATACTGAATATTCTAATTTAAAAAGTTTTTATGCTGTTATTTCTGAATTTGCTACATTAGTTAATCATTCTTCAAATTTTGAAGCTAAATTGATAGAACATGGTAAAATAATTATAAATAAAAATGCAATAAAAAAAGGGATAAGTTACTTTGGGTAACTTATCCTTTTTAATTTTTACTTTTATTCTAATCATTATCACCTTTGAAATTTATTATTAATATAAGTAATTTTGTGGATTATATGCAACTCCATTTACTCTTATTTCTAGGTGTAAGTGTGGTCCTGTTGAATTTCCTGTAGATCCTACTGCAGCTATTGTTTCTCCTTGTGATACTGTTTTTCCTGCTGAAGCATATAATTTGCTACAATGTCCATAATATGTTTGAACTCCATTTTCGTGTGTTATTACTATTAGATTTCCATATGATCCTTTTCTTCCTGAAAATGTAACTTTTCCTCCTGACGCAGCTTTTATAGCTGTACCAGTAGGTGCTGATATATCTAATCCTGTATGTAAACTTTTTCTTAATCTACTACGTGCACCAAACCTTGATGTTATTGTTCCTGATATTGGTTTAATTAAATTTAATCCTAATTGTACTTTACTTCCTGATGTTTTTAAAGATGTATTAACTGTTCCTGTAGCTACATACATTGGAGATGTAGTTTGTGTTTTTGATATTACTGTTTTTTGTTCTACTGGTTCTTTATATAATGATGCTACTACTTGCTCTGATGTAGTAAAATCTTTTGTTTCTGTTTCATATTTTTCTAAAACTGATATATTGTCTATGTTACTACTATTTTTTTGCTTTAATTGATTTATTGTATTCTCTGCTTCAGAGAAGTCTGATATATAATATTTTTCTTCGTTATCTTCTAAGATAGCATAATATTTATAATATGTAACACCTTGTTCTTTTATTTTGTTAAAGATTTCTTCGTCATTTGCTACTATGTTTCTTTTTAATAAACATAGTTTATACTGTGGTAAGTCTTCTACTTGGACAAATGCAACATTTGCTTGTCCTTCGCCATTTTCTAGATAGTCATTTATTTTAGTTTGTAATTTACTTTTATTTACACTATATCCAATTTGTTTTCCATCTATTGTTACATTATAAATTGGTTTATAGAAAAATGCTAGTGCTCCAACTATTAGAAAAGTTGCTATTCCTATTAGAGTTATTAACTTTATAGATGTTCTTACATGTATAAAGATTTTCTTTAGCATATTAAAATCTCCTTCATATTTTTTCTTTATATATAATATATTAAATTTAAAAATATTGCAAGTATATTACAAAGATTTTTCTTACGGTTTTTTATATTATCTCTTGTAAGTTTTTACTAATAGGCACTTTGAGATTTTAATTTTTTTATTATTCAGTTAGTCGTAACATAAAGTCCGCGCAGGGGAATCAATTATTTTTACCAAGAGCCGGTAGGAAGACCCCAGCTATGTTTACGTAGGCGATTGAGAAAAATAATTAATTCTCCGTTGCAGGATATCATAAAAACTTAAATAACTGAATAATAAAACCTATTATTCAGTTAGTCGTAATATAAAGTCCACGCAGGGGAATCAATTATTTTTACCAAGAGCCGGTAGGAAGACCCCAGCTATGTTTACGTAGGCGATTGAGAAAAATAATTAATTCTCCGTTGCAGGATATCAGAAAAGCTTAAAAAAAGATGAAGATTATTTATCTATTTTGCTAAATATATAAATAATCTTCATCTCTTTTTTTATTGTTGTAATTCTGTTTTTACTGTGTTTATCTCTGTTGTAGTTGCTTTTTGAGCTGGTTTGTAATAACCTTTAGTTTGAGCTATTTTAAATAGTTCGTATTGAAAACTTTCACAATTGTTTCTTATTTGTTGAATTGTTTGTCTTAATTCTGTATTTTCAGCCTCTGATATAACTCCTTGATATGTTGTAAGCTCAGCTTTTGTACCATCTAAGACATCATTAACCATTGTTTTTTCATCCATTTATTTTCTCTCCTCCTTAATTATTTAAAAAAGTCATTAATTTTTGTTTTGTATTAAGACTATCTTGTGCTGACTTTGTAAAAAGTTGCTTTATCTGGGGGTCTACACATTGTTGTGCATATGCATTAAATTTTTGATATGATGTTTCATGTGCACCTATTAAATGTCTTAAATTTTGTAATTCAACTTGACTTAAATTTGCCATTTTATCATTCCTTTCTAAAATTTGTTATAAATATTATTTACCATATATTTCAAAGTATTCAAAAACTTTTTTCTCACTGTTATATTATAATTTTTCATAATAAAAACCTCTATTTAGTAAAATAATTCTTTACTAAATAGAAGTTTTTTCTTATATATGAAGAAAGTCAAAGAAAAAAAGTTTAAACTATACTAATATTAAGGGTTTCTGATTTATATGATTATATAATTTCTAAATTGGCAAATTTAGCCATTAATCTTTTGTGCCCTACTTTATCAAAAGTTATATCTACTTTTAAGTCGTCTCCTTCTTGTTCTACTTTATTTATCGTTCCTTCTCCAAATTTTTTATGATGTATTCTTATTCCTTCTTTATACTGAGACAAGTCTACTTTTGTTGTTTTCTTTGCACTTATAGAGTTTAAAAAGTTTTCTGCAGTTCTAAATGCAAATGATTTATTATGTTCTTTTACTTTCGTACTTTCGGTAATATTATATGTTTTAATACTTGAATTATTTGTACCTTTATAATTCCATGTATTTTCTGTGTCTTTAAATATATTCTTCTTAGAGTCTGCAAATGTTTCTTCATATCCTTCTAATAGATTTTGTGGTATTTCTTTTAAAAATCTAGACACCATATTACAACTAGTTGAGCCAAACATTGTACGCTGTTTTGCACATGTTAAAAATAAATTCTCTTTTGCTCTAGTAATACCTACATAACATAAACGTCTTTCTTCTTCTAATTCTTTAGGCTCTGCTATTGATTTGTATCCTGGAAAAATACCTTCTTCCATTCCTACTAAAAATACTACAGGGAACTCTAAACCTTTTGCACTGTGTAATGTCATTAATGTTACAGATTCTTCTTGTTCTTCTAAATTATCGAGGTCACTTGATAATGTGATTCCCTCTAAGAAGTCACTTAATTTATTATCTGCAAATTCTTCTTCAAATTCGATTGCTACTGTTAAAAATTCTTCTAAGTTCTCTATTCTGTTTTCTGCCTCTATTGTATTTTCTTCTTCTAATGCTTTTGTATAACCTGTCTTTTTTAGTGTTAATTTTATTAATTCTGATATAGAAATTTCATCTTTTTTAATAATTAACTCTTCCATTGTACTTACAAATTCTCTTGAATTAAGGTATACCCTATTTAGTCCATATTGCTCTGCATTTTTTATAATTTCATACATTGATTCGTTATTTTGTGCTGATACTTTAGCAACATTTTCTAAACTTGTTTTTCCTATTCCTCTTTTGGGCTCATTTATTATTCTTTGCAAGCTTAAATTGTCTGATGGATTTTGTATTAATCTTAAATATGCAATTATATCTTTTATTTCTTTTCTTTCATAGAATTTTAATCCACCTACAATTTTATATGGAATGTTCTCTCTTCTTAAAATATCTTCTATTGCTCTTGATTGTGTATTCATTCTATATAATACTGCAAAATCAGAATATTTATAGTATTCTTCCCTTTTTAAATGTTCTATTTGTTCTACAATGTATGTACCTTCATCATATTCATTTTCTGCTGAATATACTTTTGGCAAATTTCCTATATCGTTTTCTGTCCATAACTTTTTATCATATTTTGCTTCATTATTTTTTATAACCTCATTTGCTACTTTTAAAATATTTCCTGTACAACGGTAATTTTGCTCTAATTTTATTATTTTAGTACCTGGAAAATCTTTTTCAAAATTTAAAATATTAGATATGTCTGCACCTCTGAAAGAATATATTCCTTGGTCGTTATCTCCTACAACTGTTATGTTTCCATGTTTTGATGCAAGTAGTGTTACTAATGTAAATTGTGCTTTGTTTGTATCTTGATATTCATCTACTAAAACATATCTAAACCTATTAGAATATAATTCTAGTATATCTGGGTTATCCATTAAAATTTTTATTGTATAGTTTATTATGTCGTCAAAATCTATTGCATTATTTTCTCTTAATTTATTTTGATATTCTTGATATATTGTAGATATTTTCTCTTTTCTGAAGTCTCCATTTGCTCTTACTGCATATTGTTCTGGCCCTGACATTTCATTTTTTGCATTACTGATTTCTGCTAGTACTGATCTATCATTAAATAGTTTATCATCAATTTGTAAGTTCTTCATACATTGTTTTACTAATGTTCTTTGGTCTGATGCATCGAATATTATAAATGAACTATCAAAACCTATTCTATCTATGTATCTTCTTAAAATTCTTACACAAATTGAATGGAAAGTTCCTATCCACATGTCTTGTGCAATTTCTCCAATTAAAGTTTGTACTCTTTGTTTCATTTCATTTGCTGCTTTATTTGTAAATGTTATTGCTAATATGTTCCATGGTTTTATTTTGTTTTCTTCTATTAAATATGCTATTTTATGTGTTAGCACTTTTGTTTTTCCGCTTCCTGCACCTGCTATTACTAGACATGGTCCTTCCGTATTTTTTACTGCTTGGTATTGCTTTTCATTTAGTTCTTCTAATATATCTTGCATTTAATTACTCCTATCTAATTTTATTTTTTCTTGTGTAATTATATATTTTTTTGTTTTTATGTGTCAATAGATTTGGAATAATTTTACAAACATTTTTTTGTAAATTATTACAATTCACGGCTATACTCAAATTAACTAAAAATAATATATAGAAATTATTTCTTATAAAAGAACAAAGCGGTCTTTGACCGCCCTTTGTTCTCGCCGATTTGAGTTTACGAATAAAATGAGCAAATCTCAAAGGCAATAGCCATTATAGTATTTTTATTTGTTTATAGAGTTTAAAATTGTTTTTCCTGATACTTGCTCTGCACGTATTCTCCCTAGGTCTGTTAAATCTAATTTGTTGCTTTTATTTACCTTTCCATATTGAGTTTGAACTTGTATTTCAAATCCGGCTTCTTTTAGCCATTTTATAGAATTTTTTGTGCTTTCTCCTGCTGGATATGCCATTATTTTTTGTACTTTTTCTCCTAAAACTTCTTCTATTTTATTGTGAGTATGGTTATAATCTTCTATTAATGTTTTTTTACTAACCTTTGAATAATCTATATGCTTTCTACCATGAACATGAATTTTTACAAGACCTGTGTCATACATTTCCTTTGCTTCGCTCCATGTAAAATATGCATTTGTTCCTACTAATTCTTCTATAATAAATATTGTAGCTGGAACTTTGTATTTTTTTAATACTTCAAAAGCTTCTGTATAGCATCCTTTCCAGCCATCGTCCATTGTTATTGTTATATTTTTCTCTGGCAGTCCTATTTTCCCTTGTTTATATTTATATAAATCCTCTAATGTTATAAATGTATATCCTTCATTTATAAGTGTTTTTACATTTTCATCAAATCTCTTTTGCGTACTAAATAGTCTATAATTATCGCCTTTTGGCTCTGGTGTTTGGAATGCATGGTAAATAAGTATTGGTATTTTTATATTTTTTTCATTTATTTTATATGTTGGTACATTAATATTTCCAAATGATGCTTGCTCTTTTTGCGAATTATTTAAATTTTGTTCTTCTTCTTGGCTTATATTTTCGTTAATCCTGTTTCCTTTATTAATACTAACTTGCTTTGTATCATCATCTTCAAAATTTACTTCTTTTATTACGTATATTACTAAAAATGTTAATGCAATTGCTAAGATTGTTAGTATAATTATTGCCCTTATAAATTTAGCTTTATTTACTATTCTCATTTTTGTCTCCTTTGTTTTTTCATTATTTAAAATTAATTATATAGTATTTACAATCTTGTGGCAATTATTCCTATTAAAAAACCTAATATATTTCCAATTGCAGTCATTCTACCTGAATATAATTTGTTGGATTCTGGTATTAATTCTCCTGATACAATATATAACATTGCTCCGAGCAGCAAAGCTTAAACATATTGCTATTATTTCTTCTGATACAGATCCAACTATTGCACCAAAAAATGCTCCTATTCCTGTTGTTATTCCTGATAATATGACATAAAATATTATTTTTGAAATTTTCATTCCTCCACTTTTCATGGGAACAGCCATTGATATACCTTCTGGTAGATTCCAAAATAGACAGTTTTGATTTTTTTATTTAACCAATCTAATATCCAATATTAAATTAGTCGCCTTTGCATTTTATATAAACATCATCATAAATAAAGGATAATGTTCAATTCCTAAACTATCAACATATATATTCGTATCTTTTTCTAATTTAATATATCTTGATACTGTTTTATAATTATTAACAATTGAATTTAAAGATTCTGATTGTTTATTATTTCCTGATTTTACTTCAATTGCTGTTACAACTCCATTAAGGTTTAATAAAAAGTCTACTTCTAATTTACTCTTTTTTTCATAGTACATTACATCACTATATCGAGTTTGAATTTCTTCAGCACATACATTTTCTAAAATAGCACCTTCATTAATATATAATTCATCATTTAATATATCTTTTTGTATTCCTTCTTCATACATTGATATCAAAAGCCCTGTATCTCTCATATATATTTTAAAACAATCTAAACGCAAATTTGATTTTAATGGAGCTGCTGGCTCTGTAAGATTATAGCAGTAGTTAATAATTCCAGCATTTTTTAACCATTCAATACTACTACTATATTTTCTTTCTCCAACATTTTTCTCCCCTTCTAAAATATTTACGTAAGAGAACTTCTTATTTTTTCTTGCCAATTGTGCAGGAATACTATCAAACGTATTTAACACTTTTTGCCTAATTGTGGTTTCTGCATATTTTACGACATCTAATTTATAATCTTCTTTTCGGAATTTTATGCAAGTTTTTACTATCACTTTTATAATATTATTGCAAGTTTTTACTATCACTTTTATAATATTATTGCAATTTTTTACCACGACTTTTTGGTGCAGTTTGCAATTTTTTAAAATTAAATAAAATATCTATTTGCTTGTCTTGGTGTATTTCTATTTTATTAATGATTACTTTCATTATTTCAGGTGTTGGCTTTTTTAATTCTAAAAATTCCTTCACGATTTTTTTTATCTCTTTACTATCATCTTGCCCATTCTCTTCTTTTTTGCTTTTTAACTCATTGTATTCCTTTTCTTTTTGATTTACTTCACTAATTAATTTATTAAATAGCCTTTCATACATTTCTTCGCTAACTTTGCCATTTAATTTATCAACATACATTTTGTCTATATTATCTTTGATAAGCTTTATTTCTTTTTGTTTCTGCTTAAGCATTTTTTCATAATCCTGTTTTGTTCGATTATTCTTTATGTTCAATTCTATTTTTCTACCATCGATTGCTAAAAACAACTCTTTTATGTATTTCAAAATACTTTTTTCTAATGTTTCATAACTAAATCCATGCGAGGTACAAATCCCTAATTTTGAGTTTCTACGGTAATTATTGCATATCATATTTAGTTTTCCATTTTTTGTTGTTCTTACCCCTATTTTGTGTTTGCATTCATAGCAAAACAATAATCCATCTAATAAAAATTTATGCTTTTTTTCATTCCTATTATATTTTTGCACGATTACCATTTTTTGTATTTTGTCAAAAACTTGCTTTTCAATGATTGGTTCGTGTGTGTTTTCCACAATGTTCCACTGTTCTTGTGGATTACTTCTTAATTTTCTGTTTTTATAACTAATTCTACTTCTTTTATTTTGTACTGTATTTCCGATGTATACTTCATTTTTTAATATGTTTTTTATTGTTTTGTTTTCCCAAAAAGTTACTTTATTATATCTTATTTGATTCGCTGTTGGTATTTTATTATCATTTAGATAATTTTTGATGGCTCCTACTTCTTCTCCGTAAACTGGCCATATGAAAAATAGTTTTCACAATTTCCGCTTCTGGCTCACAAATAATTAATTTGTTTTTATCATTTGGATCTTTTATATATCCTAATGCTGTTTTCCCACCTACCCATTTTCCTTGTTTTTGCATAGTGTGCAAGGCTGTCCTAATTTTTTTGGATAAATCTTTAGAATACATATCATTTAATATGGATTTAAATGGTGCTATGTCATTATTTCCATTATTGGTAGCAAAGGTATCTATCCCATCTGTTACAGAAACATATCTAACTTCATGCTCTGGAAACCATTTTTCAATATATTCTCCTGTTTCTATGTAATCACGCCCTAAACGAGATAGGTCTTTTGTTACAACCATATTAATTTTTCCATTTTCGATATCTCTAATCATTCTTTGGAAATCTGGTCTGTTAAAGTTTGTTCCCGTATATCCTGGATCAATATAAATATCTAGCAATTCATATTCCCAACCTAAACTTTTTACATATTCTGTTAGTAAGGATTTTTGGTTGGTAATACTTTCACTTTCATCAAATCCTTTGTCTACATCTTCTTTGGATAATCTTATATAAATTGCTACCTTATAAATTGCTGTTTTTATTGTTTCAAGCATTTATCCCCCTTCCCTTGCTTGATAAAAAACCGTAACTAAGAATTCGTACGCAGTGGAAACTGCTACGAATTCTAACTTCCGCCAT
>CAOPQH010000035.1 GCA_948505485.1 uncultured Clostridia bacterium | reverse complement strand
ATTCATTTTCATAACGAGGATAATGAAGACTATATCCCCATAACCTCGGGGATAAAAATAGTCGTAATTTCCCAGGAAGAATCGGAAAAGATGACGAAGATAAGGAAGCTTCTTATCAAGTCTGAATCCGTAAAAATAGGGGAAACTGTGACATGCCAGAAAGGATATGCACATGCCTTATACAATGCCTCAGACAAAGTGGGGCTTGTGGATTTCGTGAAATATTATTAAGCACGAATATGAAAAAGACCGTAGTATTTAAAAATACCGCGGTTTTTTTATATTCTAGTAAAGTTATCATAATAATGTTAATTTTAAAAAGCTCCGTTCTCCAAGGCATTTAAGTAAGCACTAAGAGAATTGGTGTTAGATAATATAAAACAAGTAATATCCTATATTTCATCTTATGAAGACTTATTTATAAAAGAAAAATTAGATGCTTCACTAGAAGAACAAAGAAAAGAGGATATTTCAAATAAAAAATTATTATCCCAATATGAAAAACGAGTAAAAGATATTGATAATTTGATACAGCATATTTACGAAGATAATATTTCTGGTAAAATTACTGATGATAGATTTGCAACTTTATCTTTAAATTATGAATAAGAACAAAAAGACTTAAAACAAAAAATTAATGAATTATCTACTACTATTGATAAAATTAAACAAGAAGAAATTGATTTAACAACTTTTATTAATAAAGTTAAAAAATATACTGAAATCAAAGAATTAACACCAGAAATTGTAAATGAATTAATTGATAAAATATATGTGTATGAAAAAAACTAAATTGAATGGTAAAAAATATCAGCAAATAGACATTTACTATTCAGGAGTTGGAATAATAGGTATTCCACTAAATGACTATGAATTAGAAAATGACTTTCAGCAAAGTATCAAAAATATTAAAACAGCATAGCTTTTAAACTATACTGTTTTAGCCCAAAGGAGTACTTTACCAATAAATGTCCTTATTGGAGGTACTCCTTTGTGGGTACATTTCTTACAAACTATTGCTATAACTACATTTGAAACGGAAATAAGTAACTTTTTTGCGATAGATTTTTCGAATATGTCCTACGCAAAGGAGCCAAAGCTAATCGTTATGATTAGCTTTTTTGTATAAAAAAAGAAACCTTACAAATAATAATTGAGAGGTGTTTATTATGATTATAAAATTAAAAATAAAAGAAGTAAGGGAAAAAAAGAACATAAGTATAGATTATTTGGTAGAAGATACAGGAATAGAAAAAGATAGATTATTAGATATTGAAAATAATAAAATAGATGTAGATAAGGTATCACTAGCAGAAATGATAGTTTTATCAGATAGTCTTGATGTTAGTATTTTAGAATTATATGAGATTACAAATATCAAAATACAATAAATAAAAAATATAAGCAAAAAATTTATTAGTATACTTTTACAAAAAATAATGATATAATTTAAATTATAAATTAATCATCAAAAAACAGAAATAAATAAGGAGGAGATAAAAATGAAAGAAATAAATATAAAAGTAAAAGGAATGGTATGCAATGGATGCGAGAACAGAGTACAAAATGCATTAAGCGAAGTATCTGGAGTAGAAAAGGTCAAAGCTAATCATGAAACTGGTATTGTGAAAGTTACTATAAATGATGAAATAGAAAGAAAAATTCTAGAAGATACAATAAAAGATATCGGATTTGAAACAGTAAAGGAAGATTAAGTATGAAAAAAATAGTATTATCAATCGAAGGAATGACATGTAGTGCCTGTTCAAATGGACTTGAACGATATTTAAATAAACAAAAAGGAATTAAACAAGCAACTGTAAATTTAGTAATGGCAAGTGCAAATATTGAATATGATGAAAAAATCTTAAGCATAGAAGAACTTAATGAATTTGTAAAAAAAGCAGGTTTTAAAAGCTTGGGAGAATTTAAAGAAATTAACATAGAAAATGAAAATAAGAAAGAAAAAGTAAATTTTATTTGTTTTACAATCTTTATAATAGTTTTAATGTATATTGCAATGGGACATATGCTAAATTTACCAACATTGGATGTAATAGATATTACTAAAAATCCTGCAAGTTATACATTATGCTTATTTATATTTGCTATTGCATTTATTATTTATGGTTTTGATATATTAAAAAATGGATATAAAAATTTAATACATAAAACACCTAACATGGATACGTTAGTTGGTATAGGAGTATTAAGTAGCTTCTCTTATAGTTTATATAGTATGGTACTAATTTTAAAAGGAAATCCCACACAGGTACATCATTTATATTTTGAGTCGGTAGCAACTATAATTTACTTTATAAAATTAGGTAGATATTTAGATAGAATTAGTAAAGATAAAACAAAAGAAGCAATTCAAAAATTAGTAACAATTACTCCTAAAAAGGCTATTATAAAAGCTGATGGAATAGAAAAAGAAGTTACATTAGATCAGATACACAAAGGAGATATAGTTATCTGTAAACCAGGAGAAAAAATAGCAGTAGATGGCGAAATTATAGAAGGAAGAACACATTTAGACGAATCATTTATAACAGGTGAAAGTAAACCTGTTAGCAAAGCAATTGGAGAAAAAGTAATAGCAGGAAGTATAAACTATGATGGATATATAGAATATAAAGCAGAAAGAATAGGAAAAGAATCTACTATATCAGAAATAGTAAAATTAGTAGTAGAAGCAAGCAATACAAAAGCACCAATTAGTAAAATAGCAGATACAGTTTCAGGATATTTTGTGCCAGCAGTTATGCTAATTGCCGTTTTAACTCTTATAATTTATTTAATATTAGGTTATGGATTTGCAAATAGTTTAATAACATTTGTAACAATATTAGTTGTTGCTTGTCCATGTAGTTTAGGATTAGCTACACCACTTGCTATTGTTGTATCAGAAGGAAAATGTGCTACAAATGGAATTCTTATAAAAAAAAGTGAAATATTAGAAAATGCTCAGAAGACAAACACTATAGTATTTGATAAAACTGGAACATTAACTTATGGAAAGTTAAAAATAGCAGAGATTAAAAATTATAGCAATATGAAAAATGAAGAATTATTGCAATTAGTAGGTAGTATAGAAAGCAAATCTACACATCCAATAGGAAAAGCATTTACAGATTACTTAAAAGAAAATAAATTAGAAAAATTAGAAGTAAAAGAATTTGGAAATGTTGTAGGTTATGGAATTATAGGTAGAGTTAAAGATCAAAGGTTTATTATAGGAAATAGAAAAATATTAGAAAGTTACAATATAGAAAATATATATAGTGAAGAAGAAAAAAATATGGCTAAAAAAGGAAATAGTATTATATATGTTGTTCAAAATAAGACAATAATTGCTTTAATAGGCGTAAATGATGTTGTAAGAGAAAATATAGTAGATGTTATAAACATTTTAAATAATAAAAATATCAATACAATTATGCTAACAGGAGACAACAAAGAAACAGCAGAAAAAATTGCAAAAGATATAGGAATTACTCAAGTAATTTCTAATGTGTTACCAGCAGAAAAAACAGAAGTTATAAAAAAATTACAACAAGAAAACAAATATGTTATGATGTGTGGAGATGGAATAAATGATAGTCCAGCTCTTGCAACAGCAAATATAGGAGTTAGCGTAAAAAGCGGAACAGACATAGCAATGGATTCATCAGATGTAATTTTAACTAGAAATGATTTAAACAGTATATTAAATCTTATAAATATAAGTAAAAGCACAATAAAAATTATCAAGGAAAATCTATTTTGGGCATTTTTCTATAATATTTTAATGATACCAGTTGCAATGGGATTACTAAGAGGAGTTCGGAATATATATAAATCCAATGATTGCTAGTAGTGCGATGGTTTTTAGTAGTATTACAGTTATATTAAATACTTTAAGATTAAAGAAAAAAAGTATTCATTAATAAAATTTAGTATGTCTAAAACACATTATTAAAATAGGAGATTTAAATGAAAAAACAATATAAACTAGAAAGATGCAAATGGGTAAATCTAAAAAATGAAATTTATGTTAAATATCATGATGAACAATGGGGAGAGCCAATTTATGATGATAAGAAACTATTTGAGATGCTAGTATTAGAAGCTTTTCAAGCTGGGTTATCTTGGGAATGCATATTAAACAAGAGAGAAAGTTTTAGAAAGGCATTTGATAATTTTGACTTAGAAAAAATATGTAAGTATGACAATAATAAAGAAGCGGAATTATTACAAAATAGTAGTATAATTAGAAACAAATTAAAAATCAAAGCCACAATAAATAATGCTAAAATATTTAAAGAAATTCAAAAAGAATATAAAACATTTTCTAATTACATATGGAAATTTACAAAAAATCAAATAATTTATGAAAATGATAAAACAAGTTCAAAATTATCTGATACAATCTCAAATGATTTGAGAAAAAGAGGAATGAAATTTGTAGGTACAACAATAATATATTCATATTTGCAGTCTATAGGAATAATTAACTCTCATGAAGACAATTGTTTTAAAAATAGTAAAATTTGTGACATTATGTAAAAATGCATCATATTATGTAGTATGAGGTGATTGAAATTGACTTGGTTTGAAAATCTAGGTCCAGTAATTCAAACATTGATTGCTACAATATTTACATGGGGAGTAACAGCACTTGGAGCACTTGTAGTATGTTTCTTTAAAGAAATGAACAGAAAAGTACTTGATACTATTTTGGGATTTAGTGCTGGAGTAATGATTGCAGCTTCGTTTTGGTCATTACTTGCACCATCACTTGAATTGTCGTATGAACTTGGATACATAGAATGGATATTACCTGCGTTTGGTTTTATTGCAGGAGGAATGTTTGTGCTATTATCTGATAGATTTCTAGATAAAGTATTAAGTAAAAGAAATTCAAGAAATATGGAAAGACCCAAAAGAGCAAAAAATGCAGAATCATTAAAAAGAAGTATACTTTTAATATCAGCGATTACAATTCATAATATACCAGAAGGAATGGCTATAGGTGTTGCATTTGGCGGAATAGCAAGTGGAGTACCAGGAATGACATTAATTGGAGCAATTATGTTAGCTTTAGGAATAGGGATTCAAAATTTCCCAGAAGGAGCAGCAGTATCTCTTCCATTAAGAAGTGAAGGATATTCAAGATTTAAAAGCTTTATGATAGGTCAGGCGTCAGCAATGGTTGAACCAATATCAGCTGTAATAGGTGCAGTATTAGTAATGTATATAAGAAGTGTATTACCATTTTTACTAGCATTTGCAGCAGGTGCAATGATAATAGTTGCTGCTAGGGAATTATTACCTGAATCTGTAAAAAAACATAAAAATTTATCGACATTAGGGTTAGTTGCTGGATTTGTTATAATGATGATATTAGACGTAACCTTAGGGTGAAATAATATATTAAAAACGTAGTTTATAAAAGTTAAGCTACGTTTTTATATTTATATAATAGGAAATTTTGCACACGAACAAATTCACGGAAAGCCAAAGAAAAAAGTATAAATTATGCTAATACTAAGGCTTTCCAATTTGTTTAAATAAAATATATATTAAAAGTTTAAATATTTAAATAATAATTGTTAATAATAAAATAAAGAAAGGAATATTTATGAAAAAATTATTTACATCTGAAAGTGTTACAGAAGGGCACCCTGACAAATTATGTGATTATATAGCAGACAGTATTTTAGATGCATACTTAGAAGAAGACAAATATGCAAGAGTAGCTTGTGATGCTTTAGCAAGTAAAGGAGAAATTTATATAACAGGAGAGATTTCATCTAAAGCTAATATTGACGTCGAAAAAGTTACAAGAAAAGCAATAAGAGAAATAGGGTACGATAACGAAAAAACAGATATAGATTATAAAACTTGCAATATAATAGTAAATATATCAAAGCAATCTGAAGATATAGCATTAGGAGTTAATAAATCTTTGGAGCAAAAAAGAGGACAAGATATAATATCAGAAGGGGCAGGAGACCAAGGAATTATATTTGGATTTGCATGTGATGAGACAAAACAGCTTATGCCACTTTCTATAACATTAGCACATAAATTATCTAAAAGATTAACATATGTTAGAAAAGAAAATATAATCAATTATCTAAGACCAGATGGAAAAGTACAAGTTACTATAGAATATAAAGATAATAAACCATTAAGAGTAGATACAATAATTGTATCCACACAACATGAAGAAAATGTGGATTTAAATACATTAAAAAGAGACATAAAAGAAAAAGTAATACAAGAGGTAATTCCTAAAGAATTGATAGACAAAGAAACAAAATATTATATAAATCCAACAGGAAGATTTATAATAGGGGGGCCACTAGGAGATAGTGGATTAACAGGAAGAAAGATAATTGTTGATACTTATGGAGGATATAGTAGGCATGGAGGTGGTGCTTTTTCAGGTAAAGATGCAACAAAAGTAGATAGATCTGCATCATACATGGCAAGATTTATAGCTAAAAACATTGTATTTAATAAACTAGCAAAAAAGTGTGAAATTCAACTTGCATATGCAATAGGAGTTGCAAAACCAGTTGCTGTGTATGTAGATACATTTGGGACAAATACAATATCAGAAGAAAAAATTATACAAATAATTAATGATAAGTTTGATTTAACTCCTAGAGGAATAATAAAATACCTAGACTTACAAAAACCAATATATAAAAAAACTACTAATTATGGACATTTTGGAAAAGAAGATTTAAGTTGGGAAAAAACAATAAGTTTATAAATAATGTAACATTAAAAATTGACAATCTATATAAAAAGTATATAATTAAGAAAAAAAGGAATGTAATAAAATGTTAGATCAATTTTCAAGAACAGAATTAATAATAGGAAAAGAAGGTATAAAAAAGCTAAAAGAATCAAAAGTTATTATTTTTGGAATAGGAGGAGTAGGCTCATATACTGCTGAAGCATTAACTAGAGTAGGAATAGGACATCTAATATTAGTAGATCCAGATAAAGTAGAACTTACAAATATAAATAGACAGATACAGGCAACACATAAAACTATAGGTAAATACAAAGTTGAAGTTATGAAAGAAAGAATATTAGATATAAATCCTAAAATAAAAATCGAAATTTATAAACCAAATGAAATAGAAGGTGGAGAAGTAAATTTAATTGACAATACAATAACATATGTAGTTGATGCGATTGACACAATGAAAAATAAACTAGAACTAATAAAAAAAGCAAATGAAGAAAATGTAAAAATAATATCTGGAACAGGAGCAGGAAATAAACTAGATGCAACGAAATTTGAAGTTGCAGATATATATAAAACTTCTATATGTCCAGTTTGCAGAATCTTAAGAAAAGAATTAAAAAAAATAGGAATAAAACATTTAAAAGTAGTATATTCAAAAGAAAATCCTATTAAGTCACAATATAATGAAGAGTACACTCAAAAAACTACTTTAGGAAGTATATCTTTTGTTCCATCAGTTGCAGGATTAATAATTGCAGGAGAAGTAATAAAAGATATTATAAATAAATAAATATATATTACAATTCACGGTCGATTTAATTTTTTAAAAGAAATAATATATAAAATTATGAAGATGAGCGGTCGAAAGTAATTGAAGATAGAAACTATTAATCAATTTTTAGGGGTTGTTTGAGTCACATCGAAAAAGGGACCCTAAAAATTGGTTTAAAGTTTCTCTGAAATTAGCTTGAGCATGCGAAGATGAATAATTTCTATATATTATTTCTAGTTAATTTAAGTATATCCGTGAATTGTAACAAATAAACTTAAAATACATAAATTAAATATTTAAAATATTGCCAAAATTTTATAACTAATATATAATGTAAAAAAGGGGGAGTTAAAATGGAAACAAAAATAATAGGAGAAACTTTACCAGCTGTAGTTTGTAAATTACAAAAAGGAGAAAGTATTATAACAGAAAATGGTGGAATGAGCTGGATGGATTCAAATTTAGAAATGAAAACAACAACAAATGGTGGATTAATGAAAGGAATAGGAAGAGCTTTTGCAGGAGAATCAATTTTTATGAATCAATATACTGCAAAGGAAGATGGAGCAGAAATAGCCTTTTCGTCATGTTTTCCAGGTCAAATAGTTGAATTTAATTTACAAGAGGGAGAGACAATTATAGCGCAAAAACGTGCATTTTTATGCTCAGAGAGTACAGTAGACATATCAATGCAATTTAGAAAAAAATTAGGAGCTGGATTTTTTGGAGGAGAAGGTTTCATAATGCAAAAAATCACAGGACCAGGTAAAGTATTTTTAGAAATTGATGGAACTGTTGTAAAAAAAGATCTACAAGCAGGAGAAAAATTAAAAGTAGATAATGGATATGTAGCAGCAATGACTAAAGATGTTAAACTAGATATTCAAAGAGTAAAAGGCGTTAAAAATATAATATTCGGAGGAGAAGGACTATTTTTAACAAGTTTAGAAGGACCGGGAACAGTTTGGCTACAAACAATGCCAATATCAAAATTATCTTCATTACTTTATGTAGGAAACAGTAAATAAATAGTTATTTAACAATAAAAATTGTACACAATTTTACATACGTAAAATTGGCACACGAACAAATTCACGGAAAGCCAAAGAATAAAGTTGAAATTATGCTAATATTAAGGCTTTCCGATTTGTTCATTTATTATATTATCTTTATATGTAAATATTTTCCCTCTGAATTAATGCCTCTTATTATATTTACATTTTTATATATAAATTCATCATCTTTTTTATCTTTCATTTTTTCGACACATTCAAAAAAGTTATTATTTTTGAATTGTTCTACAAAATCATTTTCATTTTTTTAGCTTTTTTATATTTTAATCCCATTTCTCTATAAAACTTATCATATTGAAAATTTAATTGTTTGTCAGTTATATTATTTATTCCAAAATCTACTATATTCAAATTCTATCCTCCTTGAACTAATCTGATTTATTATCTTTTTCTTGTTGTTGTATCTCAAATATTGCTTTTTGACTTTCAATTTCAGCTTTTAGTTCTTCTTCTGTTGGTAAATATGTTTTATATTTTGTTGCAAAAAGTTGCTCGTTTCCATTTAATATAGAATATCTTGCAACATCTGCATCTGTATCAGAACAAAGTAAAATACCTATTGTTGGATTATCATCTTTAGCCTTTTTTAGTTCGTCATACATTCTTACATACATATCCATTTGTCCTATGTCTTGATGTGTTACTTGATTAGTTTTTAAATCTATCAATACAAAACATTTTAGAATATAGTTATAAAAGACTAAGTCAATAAAATAATCTCCTTTTTCTGTACGAATGTGTTGTTGTCTTTCAACGAAAGCATAACCTTTTCCGAAGTTCCATTAAAAATTTTTGTAAATTGTTTATAATGCTTGTTTCGAGTTCTGTTTCTGTATAAGTATCTTCTAATGAAAATCCTAAAAATTCTGCTATTAGAGGGTTTTTTATAAATTCTAATTTGTCCATTAAATAATGCTCTTTGTTTTTTACTTTCATTTCTTCAATTACAGGCTCTTTAACTTGTGATTTTAATAATCTATAATAATATTGAGATGAGATATTCCTTTGTAAAGTTCTTACACTCCAAGTCTGTTCAGCTGTTTCTTTTGCATACCATTCTCTAGCTTTTACATCTTCAACTTGTAATAAAGTTTTATAATGAGTCCAAGAAAGTAATATATTAGATTTTGCATTCGCTGAATGCAAAATGTTTGGAAAAGTTTTATAAAATTGTAAAAAATAGTATAAATTTCTTAATTCAAAACCTTTTCCGTATTCTTTCTTTAATTCTTTAGATAGTTTTTTCAATATTTCTGTACCATAGTCTGCACGATTTTCACCTTTTAATTCTTCTTCAGCAATTCTATAACCAATAAACCAATTTCTTTCAACTAATGCAATATTTACTGATTGATAGGCATAATTTCGCGCTGACTCAATGATAGAACATATATCTTCTACTACATTATCTGTATTTTGATATTTAATAATCATAGAATTATTAGATACTTTTCCCATATTACATTTCCTCCAACTCGTTTCATTATGTGTCAATTATATCAGCAATATTGACTTTTTTCAATTGATTTTTTGGATTTTATTGACATTTACATAAAAGATGATATTTTATATGAATTTGAAAATGCCTTTCAAAAAAGTATTAAAAATACAAAAACAGCATAGCTTTCAAACTATACTGAAAACCTTAAAGGAGTACTTTACCAATAAATGTCCTTATTGTAAGTGCTCCTTAGCTGAGTAATTTTTATTGTTTTTTCATTTTAGGTTTTGAAATAAGAGAAGCAATATAACCAAAGAATATTGCGGCAGAGATTCCTCCAGCGGCAGCTTTTACGCCACCTGTAAATGCTCCAATAATTCCAAATTCTTTTACACCTTCAATAGCTCCTTTAGCTAGGTTATAACCAAATCCCGTTAATGGTACAGTAGCACCAGCGCCAGCAAAGTCTACAATATATTGATAAATACCAAGGCCACCTAATATTGCACCAGCAGTAACAAAAATAACTAATATTCTAGCTGGAGTAAGTTTTGTTTTATCTATAAGAATTTGTCCTATAATGCAAATAAAACCACCAACGACAAAACAACGAAGAAGTTGCATCCAATCAATTGAATTAAACCAATCCATATAATTATCCTCCTATAATTCTATACTAATAGCATGTGCTATACCAGGGATAGATTCACCTTGTTGAGATGTTGTAGAATTAGTTAAAGCACCAGTTGCCATTAATAAAATTTTCTTTAATTTTTTATCTTGCATTTGTTTATAAAGATATCCAGAAAAGACACTTCCGCAACATCCACAACCGCTACCACCAGCATGAGTATCTTGCTTTTCTTGGTCGAAGATTAATACACCACAATCATTATAATTAGATTTTATATTATATCCTTCTTTTTTTGCTAAATCGATCAAAATACTTTTACCAATATGACCTAAATCACCTGTTATAATTGCATCATAGTAACTTGGATTTCTGTCAGTATCTTTAAAATGAGTAATAAGAGTATCTAAAGCTGCAGGAGCCATAGCACTTCCCATATTATTAGCATCTTTAATTCCCATATCAACAATTTTACCAGGAGTAATATTTGTTATATATGGTCCTGTTCCAGACTTAGATACAACTGCAGCTCCTGCACCAGTTACAGTCCATTGGGATGTAGGTGTACGCTGGTTTCCAAGTTCTAAAGGAAATCTAAATTGTTTTTCAGCACTACAGAAATGACTAGATGCAGCACATAAAAGATTTTCTATTCCTGATTCAGCAAAAATTGCAGCTAAACTAAGACCTTCAACAAAAGTAGAACAAGCTCCAAATATTCCAAAAAAAGGAATATTTGTATCTCTTAATCCGAAACTTGAAGAAATACATTGATTTAGCAAGTCACCTGCAAAGCAATAATCAATAGAACTTGAAGCCACTCCAGATTTAGCAATAGCCATATTTACAGTTTCTTTAATTATTTTACTTTCAGCCTTTTCCCAAGATTTTTCTCCCCAAAATTCATCATCCAAGCATTGGTCAAAATATGATGCAAGAGGTCCTTGACTTTCTTTAGGTCCAACAATACAAGCAGTAGATAAAATTGTTGGAGGAGAGTCAAAAGATATTGTTTGTTTTCCAATTTTTTTCAAAAAAATCATCTCCTAATATATAATAATATTTTTAATTTCTTAAACTCTATTACCAATATAATTTAATATAAAAGTATTAATTATTCAGCTTTTAATATCTAAAAAATTATACTAAAGTAATAGATTGAGTGTTAAAAATTAGATATAGTAGTCCAACAATTATAGAAGCAGATATACCAAATACAAGTACAGGACCTGCAACAGTAAACATTTTACCACCAACACCCATAACATAACCTTCTGATTTATATTCCATAGCAGGTGCAACAATAGAATTTGCAAAACCAGTAATAGGTACTAAAGAGCCAGCACCTGCTACTTTTCCTATTTTATTAAATAAATTAAGCCCAGTTAAAAAAGCACTTATACCAATTAAAATAATAGATACAACTGTACCACTTAATTGAGTATCTAAACCTCTTGTTTTACAAATGTTCATAATTATTTGACCAATAGAACATATTAAACCACCAATCCAAAATGCATTAAAACAATTTTTGTAAATTGGAGAATTAGGTGATTTTTCATCAACATATTTTTGATATTCTTGTTTATTTTCTAATGGATTATTACTCATAAAAATTTGTATGATATATTTAATAATTAAATAATCATATTCTCCTTTCCTTAAAATTTTATTAATTTAATATAAATATTAACTATTTCTATCTGAATCAATAATAAAACCTAAATCAAGGTCTACAAAATATTCAGAAATTTTATTACCATCAATATTAGCTCTTTGTTCTAAAATTTTAACAGAAGATAAATAATCAATAGTTTTAGAAGCTTCTTGAATAGCTTTAACTATTGCATCTTTCCATGAAACATTAGAATAACCAGTAATTATTAAATGTTTTTCTATATTCATAAAACCCTCCATTCGAGTGTATATTTCACTCTAAAATTTACTAAATATAGAATTTACTAAAATCTGAAAAATTATACAAATTTGTAGAAAATTTTTTGAAATAAATATATAATAAATGTAATTTTATTTTGTAATTGTCAAACTACCTGTCAATAGGGTGCTTTAAAATTAATCGCCAAGCTACCTGGTGATAGCACTTTTCAATATTGTAGAGAAGTCACGCGTGTGTATAGCACTTTTCGCTTGAGCCTGACGAAAGCGAAAACGTCCTATACACAGGTAGCTTGACGGCTACAAATAGCAAAACACCCTATTGGCAGGTAGCTTAACGGCTACAAAAAAACCTTTTATAAAATATAAGATATATTTTAT
>CAOPQH010000034.1 GCA_948505485.1 uncultured Clostridia bacterium | reverse complement strand
TTGTACTCTCCAGAATAAAAAATAACCCGCAACTGCGGGATTTAAGGAGGAAAAAGAAATGAATAAAAAGATGACACTGGCAGAAGTTTGCCGGAAGAAAGAAGAAGGTATAGTGTTAGCCATCACAGCTATCATGCTGGGGCTAATAATATACTATTGCAAGTATATTGGCATTGCCATTATAATTGCAAGTAGTTTTATGGCTGGCAAACTTTCATGGGAGGTCTTTTGTTTAAAAAGAAGGCATCCCAAAAGAAAGATTTGCTGGAAAAAAGCCAGGCATGAAGCATACTGCTTGATTCCATTTATTTTAGGAATCGTATTGCAGTATTGCAATGCCAACAAAATTGTACCATCCGATTATGACACGAGTTATGTGTCTGCAGTTATTACGGTTTTTATAACATATATAGGGTGGGCAGGCTTCATAGTAAGCATATATGCTGTGGCTATTTTTTGGGACATAAGAAATGACATGTCCTATTTCAAAAAACAGCGGAAGTAGGTATGCTGTGTCAAGCAGAGGAAGAGGTTGTTGCCTCTTTTTCTGCTTTTAAACATTTGTTAAGTATTTTTATAGACAAAATTTTAAATTTATGGTATAGTATATAACTATAGAAGAGCGATAGAAAGAAGGATAAATAGATGAAAATAGGTATAGTTGGTTTACCAAATGTAGGAAAAAGTACAATGTTTAATAGTATAACAAAAGCAGGAGCAGAATGTGCAAATTATCCTTTTTGTACAATTGAGCCCAATATAGGTGTTGTACCTGTTCCAGATGAAAGATTAGACAATTTGGCAAAAATATATAATCCACAAAAAGTAACACATGCAATAATAGAATTTGTAGACATTGCTGGGTTAGTTAAAGGTGCTAGTAAAGGTGAAGGGTTAGGAAATAAATTTTTATCACATATAAGAGAAGTAGATAGTATAGTAGAAGTTGTTAGATGTTTTGAAAATGATAATGTTGTACATGTTGATGGATCAGTAGATCCAATAAGAGATATAGAAACAATCAATTTAGAGTTGATTTTTGCTGATATAGAAACAGTAGATAAAAGAATAGATAAAGCCAAAAAGATGTTAAAAGCAGATAAAAAATATAAGGTAGAAATTGATGTATTAGAAAAGATAAAAACCAATTTAGAAGCAGGAATTTCTGCAAGAGCAATAGATTTTAATGAAGAAGAAAAAGAAATTGTAAAAGATTTATTTTTACTTACAACAAAACCTATTTTATATATAGCAAATGTTTCAGAAGAACAATTAGAAAATGTAGAAAATGATGAATTGGTTTTAAAGGTTAAAGAACATGCAAAAAAAGAAAATGCAGAAGTAATACCATTATGTGTAAAAATAGAAGAAGAATTATCAGGTTTAGAAGACGAAGATAAAAAAGAAATGCTAGAAGCATTAGGATTAGAAGAATCAGGATTAGATAAAGTAATAAAAAAGAGTTATGATTTATTAGGATTAATGTCATTTTTAACGGCTGGAGAACCAGAAGTAAGAGCTTGGACAATAAAGAAAAATACAAAGGCTCCACAAGCTGCTGGAAAAATTCATTCAGATATAGAAAGGGGATTTATTAAAGCAGAAATTGTGACATATGATGATTTGATGCGCGAAGGTTCAATGGTGTTAGCAAGAGAAAAGGGATTAGTTCGCTCAGAAGGAAAAGAATATGTTATGCAAGATGGGGATGTGGTGTTGTTTAAATTTAATGTTTAATAGTGCTATTATTATGCATTATTTATATCCGCCAAGCTACCTGTGTATGGAGTATGCACTATTTTGTAGCCGTCAAGCTACCTGGTGATAGGACATTTTCGTTTTCGTCGGGCTCAAACGAAAAGTGCTATCACCACGCGTGACTACTCTATAATATTAAAAATGTTATATCACTACACATGGCTTCTCTATAGTTATAAATATATATTTTCAACAAAATATAACAATAAATTAGAATAGTAGAGAAATGTAGGGGCGATTAGCAATCGCCCGAGCTCCAATGACTTTGCTGTTTTATAACCGTCAAACTATATGACGATAGGACGTTTTTGTTAAGATCAAATCTAAATTTAAAGAATGTAATATAAAATAAAATTTTAAAAGGAGATGTTTTTTATGCAAGAAAATAATAATATTGAAGAACAAGAGGTTGATTTAAATCAATTAATGAGGATTAGAAGGGATAAGTTATCTGAGTTACAAGAGCAGGGTAAAGATCCTTTTGAGATAACAAAGTTTAATAGAACTAATACTGCTGGAGAAATTAAAGCAGATTATGATAAGTTTGAACAAAAAGATGTTACAGTTGCAGGTAGAATTATTGCTAAAAGGATTATGGGAAAAGCTTCTTTTTGTACAATTCAAGATAGTGATGAAAAAATACAAAGTTATGTTAGTATAAATGACTTGGGAGAAGAAAGTTATAAGGCATTTAAAACTTTTGATATAGGGGATATTATAGGTATTACTGGTTTTGTTTTTAAAACAAGAACTGAGGAAATTTCTGTGCATGCAAAAGAAGTTACATTACTTTCTAAGTCTTTAAGACCATTACCAGAAAAATTTCATGGATTAAAAGACCCTGATTTAAGGTATAGACAAAGATATACAGATTTAATAGTGAATCCAGAAGTTAAGAAAACTTTTGAGATTAGAAGTAAGATTATAAGTAATATTAGAAAAATATTAGAAGAAGAAGGATTTTTAGAAGTAGAAACACCTGTATTAAATACAATATCAGGAGGAGCTACTGCAAGGCCTTTTATAACACATCATAATGCACTAGATATAAATATGTATTTAAGAATTGCATTAGAGTTAAATTTGAAAAGGTTAATAGTAGGTGGATTTGATAAAGTATATGAAATAGGAAGAGTATTTAGAAATGAAGGTATGGATATAAGACATAATCCAGAGTTTACAATGTTAGAATTGTATGCTGCTTATGAGGATTACAATGATATGATGGATATTACTGAAAAAATATTTACTAAAACAGCACAAGAAATATTAGGAACAACAAAAATTACATACCAAGGACAAGAAATAGACCTAACTCCAGGTTGGAAGAGAATTACAATGGTAGATAGTATTAAAGAGGTTACAGGAATAGATTTTAATGATATAAAAACAGACGAAGAGGCAGTAAAATTAGCAAAAGAAAAAGGAATAGAGATTCCAGATGTAACAAAAGAGACTAGAGGAGATGTTATAAGTCTATTCTTTGATGAATATGTAGAAAAAACGTTAATACAACCAACATTCATATATGAGTATCCTGTAGAAATATCACCACTTGCAAAAAAATGTCCAAATAATAAAAAAATGACAGAGAGATTTGAAATATTTATAGGTGGAAGAGAGTATGGAAATGCGTTCTCAGAATTAAATGATCCAATAGATCAATATGAAAGATTTAAAAAGCAAGTTGAGGCAAAAGAAGCAGGAGATGAAGAAGCAGGAATGATGGACGAAGACTATATAAATGCATTAGAAATAGGATTACCACCAACAGGAGGATTGGGAATTGGAATAGACAGATTAATAATGCTTTTAACAGATTCAGCATCAGTAAGAGATGTACTGCTTTTCCCAACCATGAAACCACTTTTAGACCATTAACACCAGTATATTTTATATATAAATAATTATATTAAACTAGAATTTAAAAATTTAAAAGGAACATTAATGTGGAAAAAGAACAATTAATAAAATGTAAAAATGAAATTATAAGAAAGTTTAAACTTCATAAATTTGATAATATAAATTATGAAAAGTTTTTGGAAATATATCAATTATCAAAAGATATTTTAATTGAATATGGTATAGAACTAAAAGAACGAGAGTTTGCACAAGAAATACTAGAACTAACGAATTCATCATATAAAGCAATGAGGTTTGTGAATCAAGCTCCAAGAATTTTAAAACAATACGAAATTAGTGCAGAGCAAATATTAAAAATAAGACAAAATGTGATAAAAGGCAGAAGACTGCATATAGATGACATGCTGTCAATTTCAGAACTTAAAGCAATTTTTGATAGTGAAGAATATTATTTACCATTAAAAGAAAGTGATTATTATATACAAATATTTGATATTCCAGAATTAAATCAAAAACGTATAAAAAAGGATACGAAAGCAAAAACTAGAATATTGTCTAAAGAAAAAATAAGTGAGGAAGATGTATTAAGTTTTAGAAGAGAAGTAATAAGAAAAGAAAACTTACATAGAAGGGATTCTTTAACTTATTCTAGATGTAGAGAAATATTTGATAGAAAATATATAGTATTATCAGAAGCTGAGTTTATGATAAAAATTTTAGATATCTCGTTTAAATCATATAATGAAGCTAGATACAATCCTAATAAAACCGTATGGATTTTATCTAATGAGTCGCCAAGTGATGAGACTTTAGAAGAACTAAAGCAAGAGATAATTGTAAGAGAAAGACTTCATATTCAAGATTTAATAGACTATAATAAATTTAGAGAAACTTTTGATAAATATTATACTCCTTTAACAGAAGTTGAATTTGCAAAAAGGATGTTAGATATAACAGAGGCATCTCTTAGAACAATAAAATCAAATGGAAAGAAAGCAGTAATTTTAAAAGATTTAAAAGTAAATGAAAAATCGATACTAGAATTTAGAAAAAAAGTTATAAAACATAATAATTTATATATACAACAAAGAATAAGCTATAAAAAATTAAAAAAGATATATAACGAAAATTACTTTCCACTTAGTGAAGTAGAATTTGCAGAAAAGATATTAGATATTACCCGAGAGAATTACCAACAACTAAAATACATAAAAAATAGAACAGCAATTATTTTAAAAAATGAGATAATTTTAGAGGAAGAAATTAGGCAAATTCAAAAAACAATCAAACAGAATTATAGAGTTGGAGAAAACATAGATATAAACGCAGTGAACGAAATGTATACAAGATACCCAATTAGATTATCTAAAAAAGATTATGCAGAACAAATTTTAAACATATCGAGAAGTCAATTTAAAGATATGAAATCTAAAAAAACTAAAGTCTCACTTGAAATTGGAGAAGAAGAATTTACAAAGAATTTATTCCAAATATTAAACAAAGATGGATATTATATGGGATATAAGGTGAATTTAGAACAATTTGAAAAATTATATAAAAAATTCGAAAACAGAGTAACCAGAAGAAAATTTGCTCAAATACTTGGAATAGAATATAATCTATTGATGAAAGAGTTAAAAGTACCTATTCTAAATAGAAGAATAAAAAAGGCAAAAGCTAAATTTAAAGAAAATGTAAAAGAAAATCAAGTAAGTTTTCATACTTTAAAAGAAATGAAAAGTTTCTGTGAAGAAAATCAAATTAGTTTTGAAGAATTTACTAAATATATATTAAGTATATACTTTATTGATACAGAAAGATTAAAATTACTAATAGAACAAAAGCAGGGAGTATGGTATGGAGGAAAAAAGATAAGTTGTTCAACAGAATTTACAAAAAAATATGATAGTGAAATTATGAAAATAGCTAAAGATATAGCAAGAAGTTTATGCCGAAGATATGGTTTAAAAGGACTTGATGAGGAGTATACAGCAGAAGCAACATTGTACATAATAGAAAAATGCGGTGATTTAGAAGCTAACTATGGGGAAGATGAAGTGACCTTATTAACTAGAATAAAACAAAGAACGAGACTGGCACTAAAAGGAAAGATAATAACAGATAATTTTGTTGTTAGAAAAACATCTATTACTAAATACTATAATTCAGAAGATGATATAGAAATTCCTGATAAAAAAACAAATGTTGAAAAAGAAGCATTGAGAAATCTAGAAGAATCTCAAGAATATAAAAAAGAAGGTATCGAAAAAGTTATAATAAGAATACTAAAAGAAATTGAAAGTGGATATGATGTGGATGATGTATTAGAGAAAGAAGCTTTGAGATTAGAGTGCGATAAAAATGAGTTAGTGTTAAAAATGCAAGACTTCTATATAGGGATGAAGAAAAAAGAAAAATTGCATTAGAAAGTATTTTGAAAAAACATGATATTAATGAATAAGAAAATCTTTTTAATTAAAACAAATTAATGAATAAACATTTTTTGGATAATCGAATAGAAACTAAAAATTCGTTAGAGTTATTTGACAATTTAATAGAATACCAAAGATTCATTTAATAAATATTTATTATGGCAATAACATAGATTAAGGATATTTATTATTTAAAACAGAAAAATTACAAATAAAAATTAATGCTTATAATTATTATAAGCATTAATTTTTTTATCTATTAGGGAAGTTATACTGACTTTCTAATATATAAAACACATTGTACACAAATTTATTACATAAATTTGGCACATGAACAAATTCACAGAAAGCCAAAGAGTAAAGTTAAAATTATGCTAATATGAAGGCTTCCAATTTGTTAATAGTAAGTAAAAAGTTATAATTAATATTTATATGTATAGTAGTATCTGTAAGAAAGAGAAACACCATAATTTAATATAGACTTTTTATCCTTTACATTACTTCCTGTAAATTTAAAAGTTATTTTCTTAGATTTATAAGGTGCAATATTTAATTTAACATTATAAAAGGTTTTTTCAGCAATTGTTTTTCCTGTTATAAAATTTCTAAGTTGAATAGTAATATAATTAAATTTTTGTGCAGTAGAGCTACGAGTATTAATTACATACATATTTGCTATAACTTTATTACCATCATAATATACTTTAGAAAGTCTACATGGTGGAACTCCATAGCTATAATCATATGCATTAGTGTTAACATAATAAGATACTTTATTAGCTTTTACTTTAACTTTACATTTGAATTTTTTACCACCTTTAATAATAGCAGTAATAGTAGCAGTTCCAGTATTTACACCAGTAATTTTACCTGAAGCAGATACCCTTACAATGTTAGAATTAGAAGATTTCCATTTTACCTTACCATAGTAGTAATTAACTTTTAAACGATAAGAATCTTTAGCAATTATAGTTTTAGATTTAGACATACTAGGTTTTTTAACATTAACATTGCATTTAAGTTTTACACCACTAACAGTAGCAGTAATTGTTGCTTTACCTGGTTTTAAAGTAACAATTTTGCCGTTTGAATTTACTTTTGCAACTTTTTTATTAGAAGATTGCCATTTTACTTTGCCAGTTCCACCTTTAACCTTTAAAGTGGTAGTTTTACCTGCACCAACTTTTAATGATGTTTTTGATAATTTAGGGTTTGATACTACAACAGTTGTAGATAATCTATAGCCTCCAGTATTAGCTGTGATTTTAACAGTTCCAGCTTTAAGTGCCCTAACATTTCCATTATTATCAACTGTAGCTATAGAAGTATTTGAACTAGACCATTTAGTAGATGGGTTTGCACCAGTTAACTTTATTTTTGTAGATTTGTTTTTATAAATACTATAAGTTTTTTTATTAAAATATGGAACTTTTATATAAACAATACATTCATCATAACAATTATAATTTTCATCCCATACTTCAACTGTAATAGTTCCAGCTTTTTTAGGTGTAAGTATACCATTAGAAGATATTGTACAACATGATTGATCAGAATAATAATCATATCCATAATGTTTATAATATAATTTAGCACTGGCACCTGAAGGAGTTCCTTTAGTAGTCAATTTTAAAGTAGACCCTAAATATACAGAATATGAAGATTGTGTAAAACTTAAAGAAGTATAAGGAACATATACACGTACTTTAGTTTTAGCCACTTGTCCAAGATTATTTTTAACTGTTATAGTAGCAGTACCAGATTTTTTTGCAACTATTAATCTACTAGACATTGAATAATCAGAAGATAATTCAAGAGAAGCAATATCTGGATTATCTATGCTCCATTCATAATTAGAAAAGCCATTAGACAAATAAATGTATTTATCTTCTCCAGATTGTAAATCATATTCACTTTCATTAAAATAAAATGTTGAATTTATAGTAATTTTTGTTTCATATGTACCTGTTTCAGTTGTTACTTTTAAAGTTGTAGACCCTGGCTTTATGCCAAGTAAAGTTGCCGAACTATTAGATTGATTTGTAATTTTGGCAATTGACGGATTATCAATAGAAAATGAAACATTATCATAACCATCATTATTTATGTATATATACTCAGAATCATTTTGATCAAATGTATATGAGCTAGATGTAAAAGGTTTAGCTAGAACAGTTACATAATATTCTTCTGTATTTCCATTAGCAAGTGTTGCTGTAATTGTTATAGGAGAACGAGATGCAACAACTCCAGTTATAATACCCGTTTTATCAACTGAAACTTTTCCACTTGTAGAAGAAGTCCATTTTACAACATTACTTGAAGTTGAAATTTTATATTTTTCTCCAATATTGATTTTTATGTTATTTCCATCTTTATATGCAGCTTTGACAATATTATTAATACTTATACATAGAGTGATAAAAAGTGTAAATAACAATATTTTAAATAGTTTATTATTTATTATTTTTTTCATAACAACCCCTCTTTCTATAATAAATATAATATATTATATTTAAGTGGATTTTAAAAGTCAATATATAAAATACAAATATTTTAATTCAAATTTGAAATAATTATATATAAATTTATAAATGAAATTTGTGTGAAATTTAAACAAATTATTTACAATACAGAAAAGCTGTTATATAATAATATTCAATAACAAGGAGGAATTTAATGTTTAATTTTTCATTTGATAAAAAATATTTATATATAATTTTAGGAATCATGATTTTATCCACTATTGCAAGCTATGCAACACAAGAAGGAGCATTGCTAGGATTATTACTAACAATACCAGGAGTATTAATAGCAATAACATTTCATGAATTTGCACATGCATTTGCAGCAGATAAATTAGGAGATGATACACCAAGAAGAGAAGGAAGGCTAAGCCTTAATCCGATAGATCATTTAGACCCTATAGGATCAGTATTATTACTATTTGCAGGAATAGGATGGGGAAAGCCAGTACATGTAAATCCAAGAAATTATACAAGAAATATGACTATGGAAAAAGCAGATGCAATAGTGTCATTAGCAGGTCCAATAATGAACTTTATATTAGCAATAATTTTTACTCTTATATATTGTGCAATTTATAAATTTGCAGATGTAAGTTTTATGATATCAACATATGGAAGTGTTATAATAACAATTATATATACAACTGTAATAATAAATATAGGATTAGGTGTTTTTAATTTAATACCATTACCACCATTAGATGGTTCAAAAGCGATAAGACCAATTTTGCCATATAAAATAAAAGAGTGGTTTGACAGAAACGAAAAAATATTTTATTTAATTTTTTTAGCAATTTGGATTACAGGAATAGCAGGGAATATAATTTCTCCAGCAATAAATTGGATAGGTAGATCAATTTTAAATTTAGGAACAATAATATTTAGATTATGAAATTAAAATAAAGGAATAAAAAATGAAAGATATATTAACATTAGGGATAGAAACAAGCTGTGACGAAACATCAGTTGCAGTAGTAAAAAATGGAAGAGAAATATTATCAAATATAATAGATACACAAATACCAATACACGAAAAATATGGTGGTGTTGTACCAGAAATAGCTTCAAGAAATCATATTGAAGCTATTTCGCGAGTGACAAAAAAAGCTTTAAAAGAAGCAAATATAACTTTTGATGATATAGATGCCATTACACCTACATATGGGCCAGGTTTAGTAGGTGCTTTGTTAGTAGGGCTTTCTTATGGAAAAGCATTAAGTCTTGCACTAAACAAACCATTAGTTGCAGTAAATCACATACATGGTCACATTGCAGCAAATTACTTAACATATAAAGATTTACAACCACCATTTTTATGTTTGTTAATATCAGGTGGAAATACACAGCTTATATATGTAAAAGATTATACAGAATTTGAAATATTAGGTAAAACTAGAGATGATGCCATAGGAGAAGCATTTGATAAAGTTGCTAGAGTTGTTGGACTAGGATATCCAGGAGGCTCTAAAATGGATAAGATGGCCAAAGAGGGAATTCCAAATATAGAACTTCCAAAAACACATTTCGATAATTTAGATTTTAGTTTTAGTGGTATAAAAACAGCAGTAATAAATATAAATCATAAAACACCTAATATAAATAAAGCAGATTTATGTGCTAGTTTTGAAAAAACAGTGACAGAAATATTATATGATACAACAACTAGAGCTCTAAAAGAATCAAATTTAAAAACTCTTGTACTAGGAGGAGGAGTATCTGCAAATATTTATATAAGAAGTAAGTTTTTAAAATTAGAAAATAAAGGAATAAAAGTATATACTCCAGATTTAAAATTATGTACAGATAATGCTGCAATGATAGCATCTGCAGGATATTATAATTTTATTGATGGAAAGATTAATGATATTGATTTAAATGCTATTCCTAATTTAAAAATTAATTAAAAGAAAGGAAATTTGAATGTCTATTTTTGCAATAGGTGATTTGCATTTATCTTTTAATGCAGACAAACCAATGGATATATTTGGAGATAATTGGCAAAATCATGAAGAGAAAATTAAAAATGATTGGATATCAAAAGTAGCTGATAATGATTTAGTTCTATTACCAGGTGACTTTTCATGGTCAATGTATTTAGAAGAAGCAAAAGCAGACTTTGAATTTTTAAACAATTTACCAGGTAAAAAGTTATTATTAAAAGGAAATCATGACTATTGGTGGACAACTACAAAAAAGATGAGAGAATTTATAAAAGAATATAATTTTAAAAATATAGATTTTATATATAATAATAGTTATGAATTTGAAAATTACATAATAGTAGGAACAAGAGGCTGGGCATTAACAGGAGAAGAATATGACGAGAAATTAATAAATAGAGAATTATTAAGATTAGAATTTTCAATACAAGACGGAATAAAAAAATATGGAAAAGAAAAAGAAATTATAGTATGTATGCATTATCCACCTGTTGTTAAAAATAGTGAAAATAAACAATTTATAGAAATTATGAAAAAATACAACATCAAGCAATGTTTATATGGACATTTGCATGCAACAGCAATAAAAGATGCATTAGAGGGTAATATAGATGGAATTAATTGCAAATTAGTAAGTGCAGATGCAATAAATTTCGAATTAATAAAAGTAAAATAAGGAGGAAATATGGTAGATCTAAATAAAGATGTAAAATATGTAAAAACAGTTGGACCTAACAGAGTTAAACTACTAAATAAACTAAATATTTTTACTTTAAAAGATCTTATAACATATTTTCCAAGAGATTATGAAGATAGAAGTAAGCCAAAAAATATATGTGAATGTATAGATGGTGAAGAAGTACTTATACAAGCAATTGTTGTTTCAAGAATTACAGAAATAAGATTAAGAAAAATGACAATGTACAAATTAATTATAAGAGATGAAACTGCTACTTGCACAGCGGTTTGGTTTAATCAAAGTTATTTAAAAAATATATTTAAAGTAGGAGAAAAATATAATTTTTATGGAAAAATAAGCAATAAATTAGGTAAAATAGAAATAGCATCTCCAGTGTTTGATATTGCAGGAAAAACTAATAATACAGGAAAAATAATACCGCTTTATCCACTTACATATAATCTTTCACAAAATGTAATTAGAAAAATTATAGAAAATGGATTAAAGGAAGTAGAAGGTAATTTATTAGAAACATTGCCAGAATATATATTAAAACAATATAATTTATTAGAAATAAATAAAACATTTCATAATATACATTTTCCAAAAGAACTATCGGATTTTAATATAGCAAGAAGAAGACTAGTTTTTGAGGAATTATTAACTATGCAATTAGCATTATTATCATTGAAAAATAATTATTCAAATGAGAGTAAAGGAATAGCATTTTCAAAAGATGCCAAAATGTCAGATGTTATAAATATATTGCCTTTTAAACTTACTAAAGCTCAATTAAAAGTTTTAGAAGAAATAGATAATAATATGGAAAGTGAAAAATCAATGAATAGATTATTGCAAGGAGATGTGGGCTCAGGAAAAACTGTTGTAGCAATGATATCAGCATATAAAGCAATAAAATCTGGCTATCAAGCAACAATAATGGCGCCAACAGCCATACTTGCGACTCAACATATGGAAAACTTTTCTAAAATATTTAACGATTTAGGAATAAAATGTGAACTTTTAATATCAAGTATTACAAAAAAGAAAAAAGAAGAAATACTTGAAAGATTGGCTAAAGGAGAAATTGATATATTAATTGGAACACATGCAATATTAGAAGAAAATGTGATATTTAAAAATTTAGGACTAGTTATAACAGATGAACAGCATAGATTTGGAGTAAAGCAAAGAACAACAATTGCAAATAAAGGGAAAAATCCTGATGTATTAGTAATGACAGCTACCCCAATACCAAGAACATTAGCTTTAATATTATATGGAGATTTAGATATATCTATAATTGATGAATTGCCTCCAAATAGAAAAAAAATAGATACATTTGCTGTAAGAAAAAGTATGGAAGAAAGAGTTAATAATTTTGTAAAGCAACAGATTAAAGAAGGAAGACAAGCATATGTTGTATGCCCTTTAGTTGAAGAAAATGATGAAATGAATTTAAAGTCAGTAGAGGAACTTACAGAAAAATATAAAACAGAAACATTTAAAAATTATAGAGTAGAATATTTACATGGAAAGATGAAAGCAAAAGAAAAAGATGAAATAATGAATAATTTTAAAGATGGAAAAATAGATATATTAATATCAACAACAGTAATAGAGGTAGGAGTAGATGTACCAAACGCTAGTATTATGGTAGTAGAAAATGCGGAAAGATTTGGATTAGCACAATTACATCAATTAAGAGGAAGAGTAGGAAGAGGAGAATATAAATCATATTGTGTATTGAAATATGAAGGAAGAGGTCAAAACACAATAGAAAGAATGAGAATAATGACACAAACTAATGATGGATTTTTAATTGCAGAGAAAGACTTACAACTGAGAGGAACAGGAGATTTTTTCGGAACAGAACAACATGGAA
>CAOPQH010000033.1 GCA_948505485.1 uncultured Clostridia bacterium | reverse complement strand
ATCCACCAAGTTGCATAGGTACTAAATTTAAATCCTTTTGTATAATCAAATTTTTCTACTGCTTTTATAAGTCCCATATTTCCTTCTTGAATTAAATCTAAAAATAACATTCCTCTTCCTACATATTTCTTTGCTATACTAACAACCAATCTTAAATTCGATTCTGCCAATTCTTGCTTTGCTTCTTCATCATTGTCTAATATTCTTTTTGCTAATTCTAATTCTTGTTCATATGTTAATAATGAAATTCTTCCAATTTCTCTTAGGTACATTCTTACAGGGTCATCTACATTTATTCCTTCATAATTTGATTCAGTTATTTGATCTAATTTTAAATTTTCAACTTCTTTTAAGTCTTCTATATCAGGTTCTTCATCATCAAAATCTTCTTTTAAAAGATCTACTCCCATTTTCTCAAATTCATCAAATACTTCATCTATTTGATCTGGATTTACATCATCTAATTCTGTTGCTAATTCTCCATATGTTATTTTACCATTTTCTTTAGCTTTTTGTAGTATTTTATTTACTTTTTCTTTCTTTACATTTTCATCTATTTTGTTTGTTTCTTTATTATTTGAATTTTCTTTTTCTTTTTCTTCTATTTCTTTTTCTGTTTTTTTATCTTTCCTTTTCTCTTCTTTTATATCATTTTTTGTTTCTACTTTCTTATTTTTGCTAT
Source organism: uncultured Clostridia bacterium (assembly GCA_948505485.1). Lineage (GTDB taxonomy): Bacteria > Bacillota > Clostridia > TANB77 > CAG-508 > CAG-269. The sequence goes on along the minus strand of CAOPQH010000033.1, from coordinate 12,433 downwards.
TTTCTTTTTTAGTTTTTGCATCTTTTTTTACTTTTTTTACATCTTCTACTTTATCTATATTTTCTTTCAATTCTTCTTTCTTGTTTTTCATTATAATCCTCTCCTATTTAGTTTTAGCTAATTTAATAATTATTTCACTTAGCTCTCTTTCTAATTCTTTTCTGTTTTCAATTTCTGAATTTTCTTCAAGTATTTTTAATATTTCTAATTTTCTATTATTTAACTTCTCTTTTTGATATATTTGTATTATATCTTCTATCGCTTTACTTACATCTGTTATTTCAAAATCATATGTCATTATCATTGTTAGATGATTTTTTATTTCTTCATCAAATTTATCTATCATACTATTTATATTAATGTTTCCTTTTTCTAATTCTTCATACAATTTTGTTACTATAATTTTATTTATATTATACTTGAAGTCATTAGGCTTTATAATATCTTTTATTGTTTCATATGTTTTAGTTTCAGGTGTTAACAATAGTGAGATTATAGTGTTTTCTCTTTTTTTTATGTCTTCATCAACTATTTCTTCTGAATTTTCTACTTTTTTTAATTTCAAAACAGGCTTAGGCCTTTCTAATATTTTGCTGTCTTTAGAATTAGAATAATTCAATTTATTAACTTGAGCATATATAGATTCTTTTGATATATCATATTCTTTTGATATTTTATCTATATATACCTCTTGTTCCATCTTATTATCCACATTAGATAGTATTTTAGCTATTTCATTTAAAAATTTTATTTTATCATTAGTGTTATTTAAATCTATATCTCTTTTTAAAAGTTTTACTTTAAATTCGACTAATGATATTGCTTCATTCATAAGTTTTGTGAATCTAGCACTGCCATATTTGATTATATACTCATCTGGGTCTTTTGCTCCGTCCATTTGCAATATTCTAAGGTCACATCCCATGTTTTTTAAAATATCTATTGATCTATTTATCGCAGTCTGTCCAGCTCCATCTGAATCAAAACTTAATATTATTTGTTCTGAACTTTTTCTAAGTAACCATCCTTGTTGTTGCGTAAGCGCTGTTCCTAAAGGAGCAACCACATTTGTAATCCCTCTTTGATGAAGTGATATAACATCTATATATCCTTCTACTATTAGTATTCTCTTAGTATCTCCTTTTTTTGCAACATTTAATCCAAATAAATTTCTACTTTTGCTATAAACTATATTTTCTGGAGAGTTAATATATTTCGGTTTTGAATCATCTAGCACTCTTCCTCCGAAGGCTATAATTCTATTTCTTACATCAAATATTGGAAACATTAGTCTGTTTCTGTATCTATCAATATATAAGCCTTTTTCGTTTTTGTTTACCAAACCTGACTCTAAAATTTCTTTTTCTTCAAATCCCTCTTTTTTTAGTGCTTTATATAATTCATCAAAATTTCCAGAAAATCCTAGTTTAAAAGTTTTTAAAGTTTCATTATTTAGTTTTCTTTTTTTTATATATTCTTGTGCCATTTTCGCTTTTGGTGTATATAAATTTTTATGGAAATAATTTAGTGCAAATTCATTAACTTTATATACTTTTGCTTTTAATTCTTCTTTTGCATTATCTATATTATTTTCTAGTTTTGGTAATTGTATATTTGCTCTTTCTGCTAGTTGCTCTAATACTTCTTTAAAGCCAATTCCTTCTATTTTCGTTAAAAATGTAAATACATTTCCTCCTACTCCACAACCAAAACAGTGAAATATTTGTTTATCTGGTGAAACTGAAAAAGAAGGTGACTTTTCGTTATGAAATGGACATAGTCCAAAATAATTTCTACCACTTCTTTTTAAATGAACATATTGTGATATTATATCTACTATATCTATGCTTTGCCTTACTTCATCAATGATTTCATCACTATATCGTATCATTTTTACCTCACTTTCTCCAAAATTTTATACACAATTATATTATTCGACGAATTTTACATAAATCCACCTTTTTATGTGAAAAAAGGTTCTATTTATATATAGAACCTTTTTTTATATTTTCAAATATATTTTAAACCTCTTTTCCATAATAACTATCTAAAAGAATTTGCTTCATTTCTTCAACAATTGGTACCCTTGGATTAGCTGTTGTACATTGGTCTTCAAATGCTCTGTCTGCAAGTAAATCAATTTTTGATAAAAATTCTTGTTCATCAATTCCAGCTTCTTGGAAAGATTTTGGTAAATTTAATTTTTCAATTAATTCTTGTATTGCTTTTATTAATGAATCTATCCCCTCTTCTACTGTTTCCGCCTTTAGTCCTATTTTCTTAGCTAACTCAGCATATTTTCTATCAGCTATATAATATTCATATTTAGGGAATGAAACAAACTTCGTTGGTTTTGTGCTGTTATATCTTATTACATAAGGCAATAAAATCGCATTTATTCTTCCATGTGGTAAATGGAATTCTGCCCCAATTTTATGAGCTAATGAGTGATTTATACCTAAAAATGCATTTGTAAATGACATTCCTGCTATTGTACTTGCATTATGCATTTTTTCTCTTGCTATTTTATTATCTCCATGTTCATATGCTTCTACCAAATATTTCATAACTAATTCTGATGCTTTTTCTGATAATCCATCTGTGTAATCAGATGCCATTACAGATACATATGCTTCTATTGCATGTGTTAATACATCTAAACCTGTATCTGCTGTTATGCTTTTTGGTAAGCTCATAACTAAATCTGGATCAACTATTGCTACATCTGGTGTCAATTCATAGTCTGCTAATGGATATTTTTTATTATTTTGTTTATCTGTTATAACTGCAAATGATGTTACTTCTGAACCAGTTCCAGATGTAGTAGGAATTGCAACCATTTTTGCTTTTTGTCCAAGTTTCGGAAATTTATAAGTACGTTTTCTTATATCCATAAACTTAAGCTTCATTCCTTCTGGATCAGCATCTGGATGTTCATAAAATAGCCACATTCCTTTTGCTGCATCTATTGCACTACCTCCGCCTAATGCTATTACTACATCAGGCTTGAAATTATTCATCATTTCTAATCCTTTATTTACAGTATCAAATGATGGATCAGATTCTACCTCACTAAATATTTCACAATGAACATGTTTTTCTCTTTTTCTTAAATGATATATAATTTTATCTACATATCCAAATTGTACCATTCCTGGATCTGTAACTATAAATGCTCTTTCTATATCTGGCATTTTTTCTAAGTATGCTATTGAACCTGCCTCAAAATATATCTTTTCTGGAATTTTAAACCATTGCATATTAACTCTCCTTTTCGCAACTCTTTTTATATTTATTAAATTTACACTTGAAACATTTGCAGTTGTTGTATTTCCTCCAAATGATCCACAACCTAGTGTAAGTGATGGCATATTTGTATTATAAATATCTCCTATACCACCATGTGTTGATGGTGAGTTAACTATGATTCTTCCTGCTTTTAATCTTTCAGAAAATTTTAATATTGTATCATCATTTTCAGAATGAACTACAGCTGAGTGCCCAAGTCCACCAAACTCTAGTAATTGTTCTGATTTTGAAATTCCTTCTTCTTCATCTTTGACTATATAATATGCTAAAACTGGACTTAATTTTTCTTTAGAAAATGGATACTCTTCTCCTATTCCTTCTTCATATACAACTAATACTTTGGTATCTTCTGGCACTTCAAATCCTGCATTTTTAGCAATTTGATATGAACTTTGTCCTGGAACATGAGATTTTAGTTTATATGCATCAACATGTTCAAACATACTATTTTTAAGCATTTCCTTTTCTTCTGGACTAACAAAATAGCATCCTGCATTTCTCATTAATTCTTCAAATTTTTCATATATTTCTCTATCTACTAAAACTGCTTGCTCTGATGCACAAATCATTCCATTATCAAATGATTTTGACATTACTAAATCATTTACAGATGTCTCTAATTTTGCAGTTTTATCTATATAACATGGAACATTTCCTGGTCCAACACCTAAAGCTGGTTTTCCACAAGAATAAGCAGCTTTTACCATTCCAGTTCCTCCTGTTGCTAAAATTAAGCTAACATTAGGATGGTTCATTAGCAATCTTGTTGCTTCTATTGATGGCTCTGGTACCCATAAAATACAATTTTCTGGAGCGCCTGCTTTAATTGCTGCATCTCTTACTACTTTAGCTGCTGCTTCACTACATTTTTGTGCTGATGGATGAAATCCAAATATTATTACATTTCTTGTTTTTGCTGAAATTATAGATTTAAACATTGTTGTTGAAGTAGGATTTGTAACTGGTGTAACACCTGCAATAATACCTACAGGCTCTGCTATCTCTACGTAGTCCTCCTCATCATTTTCATTTATTACTCCAACTGTCTTTTCATATTTTATACTATGATAAATATATTCTGTAGCAAACATATTCTTTGTAATTTTGTCTTCATAAATTCCTCTTCCTGTTTCTTCAACTGCCATTTTGGCAAGTTCCATATGATGCTCTAATCCAGCCATAGACATCGCCTTTATTATTTTATCAACAGTTTCTTGATCTAATTTTAAATATTCTTGTGATGCAATTTTAGCTTTTTCTACTAAATCGTCAATCATTTTTTTTGCTTTTTCCTCTTTGTCTAGATTTTCTTCTGACATTTTTGTACCTCCCTTTATATATCTTTAGTATATCCATTACATTATATAATATGATAAAAAATTGTCAATAAAATCCATAAAATTTTTATCACTTCAAAAGTATATGTTACAATATGTTTTATATATTAAAAATTCAGCATGACTTCCTTAATACATGAAAAATGGGCGATTAAAATCGCCCCTATATTTTTTTATTTATATAAATATTTTTGTGGATTTATTGTATTACCATTTAATCTTATTTCTAAATGTAAATGTGGTCCTGTTGAGTTACCTGTTGATCCAACTGCAGAAATGATATCTCCAGATTGTACTTTTGCTCCTTGAGTTGTATAAATTTTACTACAATGTGCATACCATGTTTCTACTCCTTTTCCATGATTAACCTTTACCAACTTTCCATAAGAGCCTTTTGTACCAGCAAATGTAACTATTCCATCTGCAACAACATGAATACCTGTTCCTGATTTTGCTCCAATATCTAATCCAGTATGTGAAGACCTTCTTCTTCTACTACCTTCACCATATCTTGATGTAATTTGCCCCTTTACTGGTATACTCGAAATTTTTATACCACTTATATCTGCTATAGTTCTCTGTTGTTTGCTTTCTTCTTTTTCTACTTTTGTATTAATTATATTTTTCAAATCACTTTGAGCTACTTCCACTGAGCTAGTTGCTACTTCTTCTTTATTTTCTGTATATTTTTCCATAATTTGTAAGTCTTTTGCATCTTTATATTCTTGTTTAATTTTATCAACCACATTTATTGCATCTTCTAAAGTATTAACATAAGTTTTTTCACTATCATTTAATGCAATTTCATAAAACTTATATGTTATTGTAGTATTATCTTTTAATTGAGATAAAATAGCTTGCTCTGATGATTCTTGACTTCTACTTACCAATTTCATCTCATACTGTGGCTCAACATTCATAGAAATAAATTCTACATTTTTTTCATCACTTTCTAAAATTTCTTTATTTATTATCTCTTTGAAATTTTTTTCATTACTAATATATCCTACATCTTCTTGTTGCAACTTAACAAGATACATGGGTTTATACTTAAATAAAATTATCGCGATTATTAATATTAATCCTAATAAAGCAATTTTAAAAAGTTTTGCGGTCTCTTTAGTATAGTATTTTAGCTTTTTTATTCTAATAATTACACACTCCTTTTTTTAAGTTTTTAACGCGACCAACGCTTATTATACTACATATTTTACTCAAATGCAAATTATGTATGCATTTGAAAATAAATTTTTTAATTTTTATTTACTTATAAGTTATTTTAAATTTATATGTTTCTGTATCAAACTTTATTTTAATGCTATATTTTGAAAAGGTAGGTGATATTTATGGCATTAGACTATAATGTAATAGGTACTAGAATTAGACAAGCTAGGCTTGCAAAAAATATGACTCAAGAAGAACTATCTGAAAAAATTGATATTTCTGTTGCCTTTTTAAGTAGAGTAGAAACTGGTAATTCTCGTATAAATTTAAAAAGATTAAATCAAATATGTGGAATATTAGAAGTATCAGAAGGCTATCTTTTAAACGGTGCTTCTAGCAATTCTGAAACATATCTTGATAAAGAATTTTCAGAATTATTAAAAAAATGTTCTCCAGATAAACAAAAATTAATATATAAACTTGCAAAAACAATAGCAGAAAATGAATAATTACTGCAGTCAAAATCCATCTTAACGTAAACCAAAAAGATTGAGGATTTTGGCTGTTTTTTTGTTGACATTTTTATAAAAACATCCAAAACATTCTATCTTTTTTGTATATCTATTTACCAATTAGTAAATAATAAACCTATACGTTTCTTTTTGAATTGTATTTTTAATGCTATCTTTTTTTAGAAGGTGATAGTTTGAAAAAACCAGTTTTTCCAAACTATTATAAATTCTATCGCCCTCAAAATTCAAAGAATTTTGAGATGGCTAAAAAAACCTCTTTCATTCTCACAATTTGTTTAGAGGTTTTTAATTAAATATGTGTGTGAGCAATAAAATTGTTCGAATGGAGGTTTTTTATGGCTCTAGATTATAATATAATAGGCTCTAGAATAAGACAGGCTAGAATTGCAAAAAATATGACTCAAGAGCAATTGTCTGAAAAAATTGATATTTCTGTTGCTTTTCTAAGTAGAGTCGAAAGAGGTAATTCTCGTATTAATTTAAAAAGATTGAATCAAATATGTGGAATCTTAGAAGTATCAGAAGGATACGTTTTAAATGGTGCTTCAAATAATTCTGATACATATCTTGATAAAGAATTTTCAGAATTACTAAAAAAATGCTCTCCTGAACAACAAAAATTAATCTACAAACTTGCTAAAACAATTGTAGAAAATAATTAAGAAAAAATCGGAAAGCCTTAAATATTAACACAATTTTAATTCTACTCTTTGTCTTTCCGTGAATTTGTTTGTGTACAATGTGTTTTATATATTAGAAAAGCCTAATTTCCATCAGGCTTATTAAGTGATTTTCAAAATTGGTATATAAAAAGCTATTGCATTAGTTTTGTATTAGTTATGAAAATATAAAAAGTCGTATTACTTGATTTATCAAGGTTTATACGACTTTTTATAGCTTAATTATTTGGAGCAGGTAGTGGGAATCGAACCCACGTCATCAGCTTGGAAGGCTGAGGTAATAGCCATTATACGACACCTGCATTTTTTATTCTCTTAACAGTTATTAATTATAAATGCTTATTTTCATTTTGTCAATACTTTTTTTAATTTTTTTATATTTTTTCTTTGTAATGTTTTTATAATATTAATACTTAATATTTGTATTTATAGACAAATACCAGTTTTTATAATATAATTCACAATAAACGGAGGATTATATGTTTAAGTTAGATAATATAAAGATACGCAAGAATTTATCAGATAATGATGTATTTGACATTGCTTGCAAAAAATATAATATAAATCATAATGATGTTATTTCTTGGAATATTGTAAAAAAGTCAATTGATGCTCGTAATAAAAATGATGTCCACTATAATTATTCTTTTAACATTTCATTAAAAAACAAGCATAAATATAAGTATTTGAAATCAATACCTGAAACAAAACATACAACAATTAATATAAATAGAAAAAGTTCTTATTCTCCTGTAATAATTGGAGCTGGTCCTGCTGGCCTATTTGCTGCTTTAACCTTTGTACAAAATGGAGTTAAACCTATTATTATTGAACAGGGCAAAACAGTGGAAGATCGAAAAAAAGATGTAGATTTATTTCTTAAAACTGGAAAATTAAATACTTCATCTAATGTACAGTTCGGAGAAGGTGGAGCTGGTACTTTTTCTGATGGAAAATTGAAAACTGGTATAAATAATCCTTTGTGTAAAAAAGTTCTTAAAGAATTTTGTACCTTTGGTGCACCTGAACAAATCCTTTATTCTTCTAAACCACATATAGGAACTGATAATTTAATAAAGATTATCAAAAATATGAGAAATTATATTATAGAAAAAGGTGGTACATTTTTATTTAATGAAAAAGTATACGATATTGAAATTATAGGTGATAAAATCAATGCGGTTATATGTAGTAAAAAAATAGAGACTGATACTGTTATATTAGCTATAGGTCATAGTGCAAGGGATACATTTCAAATGTTATTTTCTAAGGGTATTCTTATGGAAAGAAAAAATTTCTCAGTTGGTCTTAGAATAGAACACTTGCAATCATCCATAAATTCTTCTCAATATGGTAATATTACTAAGTTAAATCTTCCACCTGCAGAATATAAACTTTCTTATCATTCACCTTCCGGAAGATCTTGCTATACTTTTTGCATGTGTCCAGGAGGATTAGTAATTGCTTCTTCAAGTGAAGAAAACACTATTGTTACTAATGGAATGAGCTATTATTCTAGAGATGGGCTAAATAGCAATAGTGCTGTTTTAGTAAATGTAGTTCCTGAAGATTTTGAAGGGCATTCTCCTCTTGCAGGTTTAGATTTCCAAAGGAAATTGGAACAAAAAGCTTTTGACTTAGGAGGCTCTAATTATTTTGCTCCAGTACAAAAAGTATCTGATTTTTTAAATGATATACCTTCTACAACAATTGGAAAAATTGCTCCAACATATAAACCTGGATTTACTCTTTGCAACTTAAATTCTATTATTCCTGAATTTGTATCTAAAACATTAAAAGAAGGAATTTTGTATTTTGATACTAAATTAAAAGGGTTTGCAAATCCTGACTCTATTTTAACTGGAGTCGAAACTCGTAGTTCATCACCTGTAAGAATAATTAGAAATGAAAACCTAACTTCTAATATAAAAGGAATATATCCTTGTGGAGAAGGAGCTGGATATGCAGGAGGAATAATGTCTGCATCTGTTGATGGGATTAAATGTGCTACTGCTGTTCTAGAAAAACCGTAATATATTTACTCTTACATTTGTTTTATTATGTGTATTATTGAATTAACTAAGAAATCCACATCTTCTTTAGTATTATCCTCACCAAACGTAACTCTTAATGCTCCTTTTGCAATATCTTCTGTTAATCCTATTGAAGTTAAAACATGTGAAGGCTCTGCAGAACTAGAATTACATGCAGAGCCACTAGATGCACATATTCCCAAAGCATCTAGCTTTAATAATAATACCTCTCCATCCACATTTATAAATGATATATTGCTATTTCCTGGCAATCTATCATCTCTATGTCCATTTATTTTCATATCTGAAATATTTTCTTCAATTTTCTGTATATAATAATCACGTAAATATTTTAGTTTTTCTATATGCTCTCTTAAATACTTTTTTGATAATTCACATGCTTTTCCTAATCCCACTATTCCTGCTACATTTTCTGTTCCTGATCTTTTATTTTTTTCTTGATGCCCTCCATGAATAAATTTTTCAAAATTTATACCATTTTTTACATAAAGAGCTCCTACTCCTTTTGGTCCATATATCTTATGAGCTGATAAAGATAATAAATCTATTCCCATTTTATCAACATCTATTGGAACATTTCCTACCGCTTGAACTGCATCAGTATGGAAAACTATATTATTGAATTTAGCAATTTTTGCAATTCTTTCAATATCTTGTATTGTTCCTATTTCATTATTTGCAAACATTATAGTAATTAATATTGTTTGATTTGATATAGAGTTTTTTAGCTGACTTATATCTATTTTTCCATTCTCATCTACATCTAAATATGTAACATTAAATCCTTCATTTTCTAATGCTTTACATGTATTTAATACCGCTGGATGTTCTATTTTTGATGTTATTATATGTTTTCCATTTTTTCTTAATTTATATGCAATTCCTTTTATAGCAGTATTATCACTCTCTGAGCCTCCTGATGTAAAATATATTTCATTTGGTTTGCAATTTATTAATTTTGATACTCTCTCCCTAGCAATTTCTATAGCTCTTTTTGATTGTCTACCAATACTATATATTGATGATGGGTTTCCATATAATTCCGAAAAATATGGTAACATTTCTTGTAATACTTCCTTTTTTACTCTTGTTGTAGCAGCATTATCAAAATATCTTATATCCATACATATTCCTCTTTTCATTTAATTTATAATATTATATTCAAATAATACAATATTTGATAATAAGAACTACATTTACCATATAATAAATAAATATATTATTATTCAATTGCTTTTTTTATTTTCTCGATTTCATTAATTACTGCTTTATATCCATATTTATAACAAGAACTCATCTTATCTAAGTCTAATAATCCTGTTTTATCTGTTTTGACTGTTAATGTATAATCACTATCATTTAGATTTTCCTCAGAAATTCTATCATTCATAATATCTAGTGTTTTCATCATAATATCCATCATAGAACTATCTTCGTTTATAGCATCTGATTCGAATTTAACTGCTATAACTTTATCTACCCCTTGTTTTTTCACTTCTCTTACTGGTACATTATTTAATACTCCTCCATCCATAAAAATATATTTCTTATAGTTACATGGACAAAATGCTACAGGAAAACTACTACTTGCCCTAATAGCTTTTCCTACTGATATTTCTTCTATATATTTTTCTTTATCATCAGATGAATCTGGAATATTATTAGTAAACACATATTCCTGTGATTTCATAATATCTACCGCTGGAATTACAATAGGCATTTTTATATCTTTGATTTTTGTAATATTTTTTCTTTTAGCCATTTCATTAAATAGCTTTTCTAAATTTTCTCCTGTATTTAAACCATTTAATTTTGTTTCCTTATTCATCATATATCTTGCTAATTCTGCTATAATTGGATTTGAATTAACATTTACTATTTCTTTTGCATATCTTTTAAACAATGTGTAAATATAATATGGAGAATAACCCATAGCATACAAAGATGCTACTAGTCCTCCTGCGCTTGTTCCTCCTATGGCTTCTATTTTTATATCATTTTCTTCTAACCCTTTTAAAACACCTGCATGAGCTATTCCTCTTATACCTCCACCTGATAAAGCAATACCAACCTTCATCTTTCTCTCCTCTTTATATTAATATATTATAATTATGTACTTTAGTTCCACTTTTAAACAAAAACCTATAACTTTTATTAATCTACATAATTGTAGAAAAGCCACGCGTGTGTATAGCACTTTTCAACATTGTAGAGTAGTCATGCGTGTTGGTAGCACTTTTCGTTTTAGGAGGTATCCTTAAGGAAGTACCTAAAACGAAAATGTCCTACCAACAGTTAGCTTGACGGCTATATAATTATAAAATACCTATTGACAGGTAGCTTGGCAATCATAAAATTTAATGTTAATTTTAAAAAACTCCGTTCTTCAAAGCATTATATATAAAAGGATAAAGCACTAATAGCTTTATCCTTATTCCATATTATCTGTATAATATATTTCTCCAAAACCATATTGTTTTTTATAATATTTATTGATAAATTCTGCTTCTGAAGAATCTGAATTTATTTCATATTTTGGTTCTACTATAATCTCTCCATCTTCGTTAATAACTCCCCATTTTCCATCTTGTTTTATTGATGCAAATCCATATTGATTAAAATCTGTTACTTTTTCATATTTAGCATCTATAATCAATTTACCATCTTTATCTTCAAAACCCCATTTATCTTTTTCTTTCTTAGAATATAGTTTATTATTAAATATATCTTTATTGCTTATTAATTCTCCATTATTGTTTAAATAACTTGTATCTTCTTTTGAGAATACTTTTATATAATCTCCTTTAGCTTCTATACTTGCATTCTCCATTTCTAAAATTTTATCCATAGTTGATGAATATATTGAAGTTATTTTAGAATTTATATTTAATGTTTGTATGATTTTTTTATCACTTATTTTTTGAACTAAATCATATTGTAATTCAACAAATACATTGTCATTTTTATCAATTACTCCTAATTTACCATTTTCTCCACAGACTATAAAATAATCTTCATATGCATACTCTATATATAAATATTTGTCTTCTATTATCTGATTTCCATTTTCATCAATAACTCCATAAACATTTCTATTTTCTTGTTTTTCTGTTTTAATATAATAATGAGAATTATTTGTTTTAGTTACTGTTGTATTAAAATCTATTTCTTGTTTTTTACCACTAATGTCATAAACATTTTGAGAATCTTCTTTTTGAGCATATATATAAATTCCATTTATCTCTATGTTTTCATTCTCTACTGGAATAATTGTGTTTCCGTTTAAGTCAACAACACCATATTTAATTCCTTTTTTTAAAATTAATATCTTATTTTCTATATCAAATTCAATATCT
>CAOPQH010000032.1 GCA_948505485.1 uncultured Clostridia bacterium | reverse complement strand
CCAGATCCAGATCTTATAATTAGAACTAGTGGAGAAATAAGATTAAGTGGATTTTTGTTATGGCAGTGTACATATTCAGAACTTTTATTTATTGACAAGAATTGGCCGGATTTTGAAGAGGAAGATTTAGATAAAGCTATAATAGAGTATCAAAAAAGGAATAGAAAATATGGAGCAAATTAAAAAAGTAAGGAGAAATATATATGAATTTAAAAAGAATTACTTCAGCATTACTAGGATTTCCATTAGTTCTTGCTATATTAGTAATAGGAAATAAATATATTGTAGATTTTTTATTTGCACTAGTAGCAATATTAGCAATGCATGAGTATTTTAATGCAATATCAAAAAAATCAAATCCTGTTAAGTGGTTAGGATATTTAAGTTGTTTAAGCATTGCGCTTATACATATTATTCCAAGTACTCAAATAAATACAGTAGTAACTTTAGCGGTTCCCACAATATTATTGATATTATTTATTCAAGTAATAGCAACAGATATGAAGACAAATTTTAAAGATATTTCATATACATTTATAGGAATTTTTTATACAGTATTTTTTATGATGTTTTTAGCTTTAATAAATGGAATGGAAAATGGAAAAGTATTAATATGGTATGCAATATTAGCAGCATGGGGGACAGATATATTTGCTTATACAGTTGGAATGACTGTAGGGAAACATAAATTTAGCAAAGTAAGTCCTAAAAAATCAGTTGAAGGATGCCTTGGAGGTACAGTAGGAGCTGTTTTATTAATGCTAGCATATACATGGTTTATAAACAAGTATTTAGGAATGAATTATTCATATTTGCATATAATTGGAATAGGAATTGTATTGAGTTTGGTAGGTCAAATAGGAGATTTTGCAGCATCTAGTATAAAAAGATATGTAGATATAAAAGATTATAGTAATTTAATACCTGGACATGGCGGAATGTTAGATAGAATAGATAGCTTAATATTTTTAGCACCTTTTGCATATTCATTTTTTACAATGCTTTAGAGAGTTGGAGGAATTATGGGTTTTGTTGTATCAGCAATAAAAATAATTTTTTTATTAGGTTTTTTAATATTTATTCATGAAGGTGGGCATTTTTTAGTTGCAAAATTATGTAAGGTAAAAGTTAATGAATTTGCAATAGGCTTTGGACCAACTATATGGAAGAAACAAGGCAAGGAGACTAAATATGCTTTAAGATTAATCCCATTAGGTGGATTTGTTAGTATGGAAGGAGAAACTGAAAGTTCAGATGCAGAGGGCTCTTTTTCTAAGGCAAGTATTCCAAGAAGAATAGCTATTGTATCTGCAGGTGCAATAGTTAATATTATTTTTGCAATTATTGTGTATTTTATATTAATGTTTTCTATGGGCACATATATATCAAATCAAATAGATACAACTATTTATGGCTATTCCGCTCAAATTAATAGTATACAATCAGGAGACAAAATAATTAAAATAAATGGTAAAAGTATTAAAAGAGCAGACACTGTAACAAAAATTTTAAGTAAAAATAAAGGAGAAAACGTAGATTTAACTATAGAAAGAAATGGAGAAGAAATACAAAAAAATATTAGTCTAACAAAAAATGAAATAAAATCTACAGGAATATACTTAAAAGATAGCAATAAAATTATAGCTATAGAAAAAAATAGTGCAGCAGAAAAGCAAGGTATAAAAGCTAATGATGAAATTATAGAAGTAAATGGAGAAAATGCAAATAATGATCCACAAAATATAGTAAATTTAATAAATAATTCACAAGAGGCAATATTATTAAAAATTAAAAGAGGAAATGACTTATTAGAAATAAATTTAATTCCACATATAACACCAAAATACTATTTAGGAGTAACATTTAAAAATGCAGAAGATACATTTTTAAATAGAGCATATTATGGTATAACAGAAACAGGAGATTTTCTTATTTCTATATTAGATAATTTAAAACAATTATTTACTGGAAATGTTGGAATAGAACAAATGACAGGACCAGTAGGAATATCAGAGGCAGTTGCTGAAACAAAAGAAATAAAAGAATTTATATATTTATTAGCATTAATTTCTTTATCTTTGGGAGTAACAAATTTATTACCAATACCAGCCTTAGATGGTGGAAAACTACTTATTTTAATTATTGAAGCAATTAGAAGAAAACCTTTAAAAGAAGGCACAGAATTAAAAATTCAAACAATAGGATTTATGATAATTATAGCATTATCTCTATATGTAACTTATAATGATATACTTAGAATATTATAAGTAAAATATTATATATAATTGCATAAAAAAATTCATAAATTAGGCTACTAACATGGAATGTTATCTGTATTTAAACAGGTGGCATTCCTTTTAGTTTGCTCTTAATTAATTACTAGACTTTTTATATGTCATATGATAGAATAGCAATAAAGGAGGTAAGTCTGTAATGTCAGAAAAAGTAAAAACAATTAGTGAAGTATTCGAAGATTATAAAACATTTAACAATGTAAGAAAGTCGGAAATTAACGGACTTAACCTACTAAAGAAAAAAAGTATCTTAGAAATAAAAATAAAGTCAAATGAATATTTAGAAATAAAAGACATATGGGATTTTGAAAAATTTTTAATGACAAGATTTAAATTTAATAATATAGATTTGGTTGTAAAATATACAGAAAATGTAACTAAAAAAACAATACAAGAAGAATGGAAAAACATTATATGCTATATGGCACATAAATATCCATTAATGAAGCCATTATTATTAATGAAAAGTGATATAGAAATAGAAAATAATAACATAAATGTAAAAATGCACATAAGAGGTGCAGATTTTTTACGTGCTAAAAAAACAGACATAGAGTTAGAAAAAATTATAAATAACCTATTTGAAAGTGAATATAAAATAAATTTAGAAGAAGTTATAACAGAAAGTGAAATTAAGGAATATGAGACGAAATTAAAAGAAGAAGAACAAGAGTTAGTAAAAGAAACCAAAAGACGTATTGAAGAATACGAAGAACATAAAGAAGATGAAAATATTAACTTACCTCAGTACGAAGATATTGAAAGAGAAAATGTACCACCTCCAAGTGATTATGATTATATACCAACAGACGAAGAAACTGCTATGATGCCAGAAATACAGATAGAAGAAAAAGAATATATAATTGGAAAACGTTCTAGAGCTAAAGAAAACAACAAAAAAATAAAAGATTTAACAGCAAATGATGGAAGAGTAACATTAATTGGAAGAGTAGTGAATTGTGAAAAGAGATTAACAAAATCAGGAAAAGCTCTTATTATATTTGACTTATATGATGGAACAGGAATGATTTCATGCAAATCATTTACAACACCTGAAGATGCAGATAATGTAGTTAATAAAATTAATGAGGTAAAAATAGTAAAAACCACAGGTAAAGCTGGGTTAGATCCATATGCGGGAGATGTAACAGTTCTTTCAAATCAAATAATAGAAGCAAATGCAGATATACCAGAATTGCCAGAAGAAGATGAAGATACACCATTAATATATGGAATTAATATGAATATAAAAGCACCATTAGTAAAAGTTATAGAATTAACTTTAGAAGATGGAATTGTATCTATGAGTGGAGAAGTTTTATCAGTAGAAGGAAGAGAACTTAGATCAGGAAAAACACTATTAAGTTTTGATTTATATGATGGTACAAGTACATTAACATGTAAAGCGTTTTTAGAAAAAAATAACAGTAAAAAAGTTATAGGAAGGATAAAAAAAGCAAAAGGAATAAAAATAGAAGGAAGAACTCAAATGGATCAATTCTCTGGAGAATTGACAATCATGATAAATACTATAGTTGAAACAGAAGAAATAAAAAAAGAAGAAAGAAAAGATAATGCTGATACAAAAAGAGTAGAACTACATATGCATACTAAAATGAGCCAAATGGATGCAATGACTTCTGCAACAGATCTAATAAAAAGAGCAATGAGTTGGGGAATGAAATCAATTGCGATAACAGATCATGGAGTTGTACAGGCATTTCCAGAAGCACATAAACTGATAGGCATTAACAATCCTAATATGAAAGTAATATATGGAGTTGAAGCCTATTTAGCTCCAGATGGTACACCTTGTGTAATTGATTCACAAAATCAAAGTATAGATACAACATATTGTGTACTTGATTTAGAAACTACAGGCTTTTCAGCTGTAACAGAAAAAATAACTGAAGTGGGAATAATGAAAATAAAAGATGGAGAAATAATAGATGAGTTTAGTTGTTTTGTGAATCCAGAGAAACCAATACCACAAAGAGTTGTAGAAGTAACTAATATTACTAATGATATGGTAAAGGATGCCGAAACAATAGATAAAGTTTTTCCTAAAATTTTAGAATTCATAGAAGGAACTGTACTAGTAGCACATAATGCAGGATTTGATATAGGCTTTTTAAAACAAAATGCGAAAATATTAGGTTATAAATTTAACTATACATATATTGATACATTACAACTAGCTAAAAATTTATTTCCAGAATATAAAAGGTATAAGCTAGGTAAAATTGCAGAAAATTTAGGAATAAAAGTATTAGTAGCTCATAGAGCGTTAGATGATGTTGATACAACAGTAAAAGTATTTAATGTAATGCTTAAAATGCTAAAAGATAGAGGAGCAGAAACTGTAAGTGATATAGATATATATAGCGTAGATGAAGTTACAAAAAAAGAAAGTTATAAAAAATTAAATACATATCATGCAATAATACTTGCAAAAGATTATGTGGGCTTAAAAAATTTATATAAATTAGTTTCATATTCGCATTTAGATTATTTTTATAGAAAACCAAGAATATTAAAAAGTTTATATAAAAAATATTCAGAAGGTTTAATTTTAGGCAGTGCTTGTGAAGCAGGAGAAGTATATCAAGCAATATTATTAGGGAAGACTGATGAAGAAATACAAGAAATTGCAAATGACTACGATTATTTAGAAATACAGCCTATAGGAAATAATGAATTTCTAATAAGAAATGGAACAGTTGAAAATGAAGAAGCATTGAAAGAAATTAATAGAAAGATTGTAGAATTAGGAGAAAAATTAAATAAATTAGTAGTAGCAACTTGTGACGTTCATTTTATGGATCCACAAGATGAGATATATAGAAGAATACTCGAAGCAGGACAGAAATATGATGATGCAGATAATCAAGCTCCTTTATATTTAAGAACAACAGAAGAAATGCTTAAAGAATTTTCATATTTAGGAGAAGAAAAGGCCTATGAAGTAGTAGTAACAAATACAAATAAGATATCAGATATGTGTGAACAAATAAGTCCAATATCTCCTGAAAAATGCCCCCCTCATATACCAGGTTGCGAAGAAGATATAAAAAATATTGCTTATAATAAAGCACATGAATTATATGGAGAAGAACTTCCAACAATAGTTAAAGATAGATTACAACGTGAATTAGATTCTATAATAAAAAATGGATTTTCAGTTATGTATATAATTGCACAAAAATTAGTATGGAAATCTAATGAAGATGGATATATAGTAGGATCTAGAGGGTCTGTAGGATCATCTTTTGTTGCAAATATGACAGGGATTACAGAGGTAAATTCATTGCCAGCACATTATAGATGTCCAAATTGTAAATATTCTGATTTCACAGATTATGGATATAAAAATGGATTTGATTTACCAGATAAAGAATGTCCAAAGTGTGGACACATGTTAGATAAAGATGGAATGGATATACCATTTGAAACATTTTTAGGATTTAATGGTGATAAAGAGCCAGATATAGATTTGAATTTTTCTGGAGAGTATCAAGCAAAGGCACATAAATATACTGAAGTAATATTTGGAAAAGGCACTACTTTTAAAGCAGGAACAATAGGAACAGTTGCTGACAAAACAGCATATGGATATGTTAAAAATTATTATGAAGAAAGAAATATACCAATAAATAGAGCAGAAATTGCAAGAATATCTAAAGGGTGCACTGGAATAAAAAGGACAACTGGTCAGCATCCAGGTGGAATTATAGTTGTACCGAAAGGTAGAGAAATATATGAATTTTGTCCTGTACAACATCCAGCTGATGATCCAAATTCTGATATAGTAACAACACATTTTGATTACCACTCTATAGATTCAAACTTATTAAAACTAGATATACTAGGACACGACGATCCAACTGTTATTAGAATGTTGCAAGACATAACTGGTATAGATCCTACAAAAGTACCGCTAGATGATAAAGAAACGATGTCTATATTTTCATCAACTGAAGCTTTAGGAGTAACTAGTGAGCAAATCCATTCTGAAGTTGGAAGTTTTGGAGTTCCAGAATTTGGAACTAAATTTGTTAGAGGAATGTTAGTAGATACAAGACCAAAAACATTTGACGAATTAATAAGAATATCAGGATTATCACATGGTACAGATGTATGGCTAGGAAATGCACAATCATTAATAGAAGAAGGTACAGTTACTCTAAATGAAGCAATATGTTGTAGAGATGATATAATGATATATTTAATGAAAAAAGGTTTAGATCCAAATCCTGCATTTAAAATAATGGAGACAGTTCGTAAAGGAAAAGCTTTAGCAGATCCAGCTAAATGGGCGGAATATGTAAAAATGATGAAAGAACATGATGTCCCAGATTGGTACATAAAATCGTGTGAAAAGATTAAATACATGTTTCCAAAAGCACATGCTGCTGCTTATGTTACAAATGCTTTTAGAATAGCATGGTTTAAGGTTCATGAGCCATTAGCATATTATGCAGCATATTTTTCTATAAGAGCTAAAGCGTTTGATAGTGAATTTATGATTTTTGGAAAAGAGAAAGTAAAAACAAAGATGAAAGAAATAGAAATGCAAGGAAATAACGCAGCTCCTAAAGACAAAGATATGTATGAAGATTTAGAGATTGTATTAGAAATGTATGAAAGAGGATTTAAATTTTTGCCAGTTGATTTATACAAATCACATAGCACTAAATTTTTAGTTGAAGATGGTGCGATAAGACCACCATTAAATAGTATTGCAGGACTAGGAAATGTTGCAGCAGAAGGTATAGAAAAAGCACGAAATGAAGAAAAATTTATGTCTATTGATGACATAAAAATAAGATCAAAAGTAGGAGATTCTGTTACAGCATTATTAAAAGAATTTGGTTGCTTAGAGGGAATGAGTCAAAGTAATCAAATGAATTTATTTGAAATGTAAGTAAAGGAATGATTAATTATGAGTGAAATATTTTCAATAAAAAATATAATTTTATACATAATAATTATAAATTTAATAGGTTTTTTAGCAATGTTAATAGATAAAAACAAAGCTGAAAGAGGAGCATGGAGAATACCAGAAAATACATTATTATGGATAACTATTTTAGGAGGAAGTATAGGTACAATAACTGGAATGTATGTATTTAGGCACAAGACTAAAAAGGCGAAGTTTACTATAGGATTTCCAGCTATACTAATACTAGAAATAGTTTTAGCTATATGCATTGCATTTATGAGATGATGACATAATACCTTAAATTAGTACACATAAAAATTAGCAAAAGATGTAAATAATTGGAAGAATAATTTATCAACAAATTAAATGTGAATAAAATATTACAGAAATATTACAATTTGTAGTTATTCACAAACTTTTCCACATTTTCCACAATCAAAGTGGATAACTTATTTAAATTATAAAGCAAATAAAATAGGCAACATAATGTTTAAAAAAATGGATAACATAAAAAAATATTCTTAATATAATATATTAAGGGTATTTTTTTATATTCTAAGAAAGTTATCCCAGTGGGATAACTTTCTGTAGAAGAGAATTATGGCGGAAGTTAGAATTTGTAGCAATTACTATTGCGTACGTTTCTTAGCCGTAGCATTTTTAAATGCGTACGGATAAGTTATACTTTAGTAAATTCTTACTTACGATTTTTTAAGGAGTGAAACAAATGTTAAAAATACTAAGAAAATTAATGAAAAACACTTATAGACAAATAGAAGAAGGAGATATATTTTTTAATGAATTAAAAGAGAAGGCGAATAAAGGAGCAGTTTTGCTAGATGTGCGAAGCCCTCAAGAATATGCAGAGGGGCATTTAGATGGAGCAATATTAATTCCAGATTATGAGTGTAAATCAAGAATAAATGAAATAGAACAATATAAAGATTCTACTGTAGTTGTTTATTGTAGAAGTGGAAGTAGAAGTAGGAAAGTGTGTAAATTTTTAAAAGAAAATAATTTTCAGGATGTTTATAATTTGTATGGGGGATTGGATAGAATTTAGTAATCGTTTATATGCCTGTGAATATAGTAATGCATTATTTATAACCGCCAAGCTACCTGTCAATAGTGTGATTTAAAATTATCCGCCAAGCTACCTGTGTATAGGACATTTTCGTTTTCGCAGGCTCAAACGAAAAGTGCTATACACACGCGTGGCTATTCTATATTTTTGAAAAGTGCTATTGACACACGTGACTACTCTACAAAATTAAAACTGATATACATAATAGCTTATAATTTTACATTTATAAATAAACTATAGATTTTTTCAAATTTATATGCTAAAATATGCATATAAAATTAAATCGGAGGAACTATGGAAGAAAGACAAAAATATATAAGAAATTTTAGTATAGTAGCACATATAGATCATGGAAAATCTACTTTAGCTGATAGGCTTATAGAAATGACAGGAGTTTTGTCTAAAAGAGAAATGGAATCTCAAGTATTAGATAATATGGATATAGAAAAAGAGAGAGGAATTACTATAAAGTCTCAAGCTGTTAGGATGAAGTATAAAGCAAAAGATGGAAATGAATATACACTAAATTTAATAGATACACCAGGTCATGTGGATTTTAATTACGAAGTATCAAGGAGTTTAGCAGCATGTGATGGTGCAATTTTAGTTGTAGATTCAAGTCAGGGAGTAGAAGCACAAACATTAGCAAATGTTTATTTAGCTATTGATAACAATTTAGAAATATTGCCAGTAATAAATAAAATAGATTTACCAAATGCAAGACCAGATGAAGTAAAAAAAGAAATAGAAGATATAATAGGAATACCTGCAGAAGATAGCCCTTGTATATCAGCTAAATCTGGATTAAATGTTAATGAAGTTTTAGAAAGAATTGTTACAGATTTACCAGCACCAAAAGGAGATGAAGATGCTAAAACAAAGTGCTTAATATTTGATTCATACTATGATAATTATAAAGGAGCTATTGCTTATGTAAGAGTTGTAGATGGTAAAGTTAAAATTGGTGATGAGATAAAATTGATGGCTACAAATAAAAAGTTTGTAGTTACAGAAGTTGGATATTTTGTTCCGGGATCATATATGCAGGCAGAAGAAATATCTGCAGGAGAAGTTGGATATATAGCAGCAAGTATAAAAAATTTGTCAGATATACATGTTGGAGATACAATAACATTAGAAGATAATCCCGCTGATGAGGCGCTAGCAGGTTATAAAAAAGTAACGCCAATGGTGTATTGTGGTTTATACCCAATGGACGGTAGCGAATATGAAAATTTAAAAATAGCATTAGAAAAATTAAAACTGAATGATGCTGCTTTAGAATATGAAGCGGAGACATCAGCAGCATTAGGTTTTGGCTTTAGATGTGGTTTTTTAGGGTTGTTACATTTAGAAATAATACAAGAAAGATTAGATAGGGAATTTGATTTAGGATTAATAACTACAGCTCCATCAGTTATATATAAAGTACACAAAACTACAGGAGAAGTTTTAGATATATATAATCCAACAGATTTGCCAACACCACAAGAAATATCATATATAGAAGAACCTTTTGTAACAGCACAAATATTAACTCCAAAAGAATATGTAGGGAATATAATGGAAATATGCCAAAATAGAAGAGGCATATATGTTGATATGAAATATTTAGATGAAAACAGAGTTACATTAATATATGACATGCCATTAAATGAAATTATATATGATTTTTTCGACAATCTTAAATCAAAAACAAAAGGCTATGCATCGTTTGATTATGAATTTAAAGAATATGTAAAATCAAATTTAGTCAAATTAGATATTCATGTAAATGGAGAAGCTGTTGATGCTCTTTCATTTATTGTACATAAAGATAATGCATATAGTAGAGGAAAGAAAATGGTAGAGAAATTAAAAACTGTAATACCAAGGCAATTATTTACTATTCCTTTACAAGCAGTAATAGGTGGACAAATTATAGCAAGAGAAACAATATCAGCTATGAGAAAAGATGTACTTGCAAAATGCTATGGTGGAGATATAACAAGAAAGAAAAAATTGCTAGAAAAGCAAAAAAGAGGTAAAAAAAGAATGCGAGAAATAGGCAATGTAGAAATGCCACAAGAAGCATTTTTATCAGTATTAAAATTAGATGATGAATAACAAGGAGAGAAATATGAAAGATAGAAGAACTGATGATAGAAGGAAAAAACATAGAAGAAAAGACAATAGAGGAGTTGTAGATAGAAGAGGAGTATTAGATAGGCGAAACAACAGTAAAGAAAAAGATTATCAAAAAGAGGAAAAAATATTTGATGACCAAATAGAAGGAAGAAATTCAGTATTAGAGCTATTAGAGAGTGGAAAAGATATAAACAAGATATTTATTACAAAGGGAGAAAAGCATGGATCAATCAATAAAATAATAGCAAAAGCAAAAGAAAATAAAATTATAATAGTAGAAAAAGAAAGAAGAAAGATTGAAGAAATGTCTCAAACTCAAAATTGCCAAGGTGTAATAGCTATAGTTCCTCCTTATGAATATTGCGAAGTTGAAGATATATTACAATATGCAAAAAATAAACAAGAAGATGCATTTGTTTTAATATTAGATGGAATAGAAGATCCTCATAATTTAGGATCAATCATAAGAACAGCAGAAACAGCAGGAGTGCATGGTATAATAATTCCAAAAAGAAGATCTGCGTCAGTAAATAGTACAGTTAACAAAGTGTCTGCTGGAGCAGTAGAACATATGAATATTGCTAGAGTTAATAATATAAATGATACAATTAAATATTTAAAAGATAATGGTTTATGGATATGTGGAACAGATATGAATACAGATAAATATTATTATGAACAAGATTTAAAAGGACCACTTGGTATAGTTATAGGTAGTGAAGGATTTGGAATGAGCAGATTGGTTAAAGAAAATTGTGATTTTATAGTAAAAATACCTTTGAAGGGAAAAATAGCATCATTAAATGCAGCAGTATCTGCAGGAATCATAATATACGAATCAGTAAAACAAAAAATAACAAAATAATATTGATTTAAGAAATTATAAAATATATAATATATATGTACAAAGGAGGAATATGTATGTTACCACGAAAACAAAGAATTTTGTTAATGGTATTAATACCAGTGTTTTTGGTATTAATATTAGTGTTGGTATTTTTAATGATGTTTTTAAAAACAGATTTTATGAAGTCTAATGATACATTATTTAAAAAATATTTCACACAGAATTTTAGCAGTATATCAGCTTTAACGAATTTTGAAGAATTTAATTCGTATAATAATATTTTAGAGACAAGCAATTATGAAACTTCATCAAATATAACATTATCAAATTCACAAACAGAAGGAAACCTTTCTATTATAATAGATGGAAAAAAGGATAATACAAATGATATAGAGTATAACAATATACAGTTAAAAAGTGGCGAAGAAAAGTTAATCCAATTAGAGTATTTAAAACAAAATGATTTATATGGTATAAAATTTTCAGATTTATTTAAACAATATATATCTATTAGAAATGAAAACTTAAAAGAATTGCTACTAAAAATTGGAATGACAGAAGAACAATTACAAAATGTGCCAGATTCAATACAATTACAAAATGACTTATTTAAAAACATACAACTTACTGATGAAGAAAAAGATGAATTGACTTCTAAGTATATAAACATCATATTAAATAACATATCATCAGAAAAATATAGTAAACAAAAAAATGCACTGATAACTGTAGATAATGTATCTATGAATACAAATGCATATAAAATTACTATAACAAAAGAAGAATATAATAATATAATAATCAATATATTAGAAACAATATTAGAAGATGATATCATATTAAATAAACTTGAAATATTACAAAATAGTATATCTAATTTAGGAACAAGTACAATAAATATAAAGCAATACATAATAGATTTATTAGAAACTGAAATAAAAAAAATAAAGGACAATAACATAGGGACAGAGGAAACATCAATTACAGTATATCAATATAAAGGTAATTTAGTAAGAACAACTATAGAAGATGAAAGTAGAAGAACAATAATTGATAGAATAACTAACGAAGAAACAGAAAAAATTATAATACAAAACACAGAAATTTCTGAAGAAGAAAACAATAAAAAAATAGAAATATCAAAAAATACAAGCAATAATAATATTCAAATTAATATAGGAATTACAAAAGAAGAAAACGATTTGTCACAAAATATAAATTTTAGTATTAATAACAGTAAGGTAGATAATACAATAAATAAAGAAGCATCTGTATCATTTAATAATGAAATAAATTTACAATACAAAAATATAATAAATATAAAAGATAATCAAGAAATTGACAATTTAAATGAGAATAACAATATTGTTTTAAACGACTTAGAACAAGATAAAATACAACGATTGATAGGAATTATTAAAGAAAAGTTAAATCCAAGTATGGTAAATATTGCTTCTAAAGTAGCACAACAGATACCTATGTTATCTAGCAATTCGCAAAATACTAACAATATTTCTAATGAAAGTGAAAATTCAGTAACTGAATTACAAAGAAATAGATTTAATTCACAAATAGAAATTTATGCGGGAGATGAAGTAACAAATGATACTGTAAAAGAGATGATTAATGCAATATCAGGAAACTTAGGAGGAATTGAAGTAGTAAATAAAAATGTACTTAACATCAAAATAGAAAAAGGAAAACAAAATAGTGAACTAGCAGAGAGAATATCAAAAGTTATATCAGATGGAGAAAGCTACAAAGTAGAAATGAAATATGATAATACAACTGGATTAATTAATACTATTGTATTAACAAAGATTATTAAAGAATAACAAATAATAAAAATGGTAAAAATTTACTTCGAATTTTTATCATTTTTTTATTGACAAAATGAATTGACGGTGGTAAGATTATGTTTAGTTCCTTACCAAAAAACACAACTAAAAATAAAAAGTAAAAAATATTTTAAAAAAGTGTTGACAAGAGGAAAATGGTAT
>CAOPQH010000031.1 GCA_948505485.1 uncultured Clostridia bacterium | reverse complement strand
TTATATATTAGAAAGTCAGTATGACTTTCCTAATATATAAAAATTTGACATATTAATAATATAAAAATATTACCAATATGTCAATAATTTACACAAATATTTTATAGTTTTTTTATTGGTTTTGTCGAATTTTGTCAGCACGTGGAACATGTCGTTATTTTAGTGGCTCTTTACTTGGTGTACCAGGCTTTCTAGGATACTTATTAGGTGTGTTTTTTTCTTTTTCTATTATAATTATATTTCTTTTGATATTATCCTGTGGTAATTCAAATGAATCTATTTTTATTATTTTGCCTCCAAGTAATTTTATTGCATTTTTACTATTTTCTAATTCTTCTTCTATTTCAGATCCTTTCATACAAATACACTTTCCACCTATTTTAGCAAATGGTAACATATATTCTGCAAGTACTGCCAAATTTGCCACTGCCCTTGATGTAACAATATCAAAGCCTTCTCTATATTGTTCTTCTCTAGCTGTTTGCTCAATTCTATTGTGTATCGCTTTTATGTTTTTTAAATTATTTTGATTTATTACTTCATTTAAAAAATTTATTCTTTTATTTAGAGAATCAAGTAATACTATATTTAATGTTGGATTTGCTATTTTTAATGGTAATCCGGGAAATCCTGCTCCTGTTCCTACATCTATAACTTTTTGGTTTTCTTTAATATATTTCATTATAGTTAATGAATCTATAAAATGCTTTAAAATTATATCTTTTGTTTCTGTTATTGCTGTTAAATTCATTTTTTTATTCCACTCTATTAAAAGTTGCTTATATCTATAAAAGATATCTATTTGTTCTTCATTCAACTCTATTTCTATTTTTTGTGCTTGACTTAATAATTCTTTAAAAAAATCTTTATTATCCATTTTCACCTCTATAATATCCTTCTCCATATATTAGAGTTTTAATTTTATTTTGTATTATTTATTATATTATCTTTCTATTTCTTACTGTTTCTTGTTTGCAAATATATTAACAATACTGATATATCTGCTGGTGATACTCCAGATATTCTTGAAGCTTGTCCTACAGAATGTGGCTTTTGCTTTTCTAACTTTTGTCTTCCTTCAAGGCTTATCCCTTTTATTTCTTGGTAATTTATATCTTCTGGCAATATTTTTGATTCCATTTTTTTTAAACTTTTCTACCTGAGCTTCTTGCATTTTTATATAACCTTCATATTTTATTTGAATTTCTACTTCTTCTCTTACTTGTTCCCCGAGTTCTGGTCTTTCTTTATCAATTGATTTTAGTTTGTTATATGAAAGTTCTGTTCTTTTCACTAATTCGGACATTTTTATCCCTGTTGTTAGTGGTGTAGTATTGTTTTCTATAAGCAAATTATTTACTTCTGTTGTAGGTTTTACTATCGTATTTTTTAATCTTTGTTTTTCCTTTTCTATTTCTTCTTTTTTTATTAAGAATTTTTTATATCTTTCTTCTGATATTAATCCTATTTTATAACCTTTTTCTGTTAGTCTTAAGTCAGCATTATCCTGTCTTAAAAGTAATCTATATTCTGATCTTGATGTCATCATTCTATATGGCTCATTTGTTCCTTTTGTAACAATATCATCTATCAAAGTTCCTATGTATCCTTCTGTTCTATCTAATATAAGAGGATCTTTGTTTTTTATTTTTTGTACAGCATTTATTCCTGCTATTAATCCTTGGCATGCTGCTTCTTCATATCCAGATGTTCCATTTATCTGTCCTGCAAAGAACATTCCGTCTATCCCTCTGTATTCTAATGATAACTTCAACTTTGATGGATCTATGCAGTCATATTCTATCGCATATGCAGGTCTTGTAAATTCAGCATTTTCTAAACCTGGTAAAGTTCTATACATAGCTATTTGAACATCTTCTGGTAATGATGAACTCATTCCTTGTATATACATTTCTTCTGTATCAAGTCCAATAGGCTCAACAAAAACTTGATGTCTAGGTTTATCACTAAATCGTACTACTTTATCCTCAATTGATGGGCAATATCTTGGACCTGTACCTTCTATTTCTCCTGCATATAGGGGCGATCTATGTAAATTATCTCTTATGATTTTATGAGTTTTCTCATTTGTATAAGTTAAATAGCAATCTACTTGTTCAAAATCTTTCATCTTATCTTCAAATGAAAAAGGTATTATATTTTTATCTCCTTTTTGAATTTCCATTTTCGAAAAATCAATACTTTTACTGTTTATTCTAGCTGGTGTTCCTGTTTTAAATCTTATTAACTCTATTCCATTTTTCTTTAAACAATTTGATAATTCATTTGCTGCAAACACACCATCTGGACCACTTTCTTGAGAAAAATCTCCTATAAAAATTTTACCTTTTAAATATGTACCTGTTGCTATTATAACACTTTTTACTTCGTACTCAGCTCCTACACTTGTTACTATATTTTTTACTTTTCCATTTTTTATTCCTATTTCTGTAATTTCTGCCTGTTTCACCTCTAAATTTTTTTGTTTTTCTAATGTATGCTTCATTTCCATTTGATATCTTTTTCTATCTGCTTGTGCTCTTAAAGAATGTACTGCTGGTCCTTTTGATGTATTTAACATTTTTATTTGTATCATCGTTTTATCTATATTTTTTGCCATTTCTCCACCCAAAGCATCTATTTCTCTTACTAAATGTCCTTTTGAGCTTCCTCCTATATGTGGATTACATGGCATATTTGCTATAGCTTCTAAACTTATTGAAAATATTAATGTTTTCATTCCTAATCTTGCACATGCTAATGCTGCTTCACATCCTGCGTGTCCAGCACCTATTACTGCAACATCATAATTACCTGCTTTATACTTCATTTTTTTCTCCTTTTTCTTTGTGGAACAAGAATTTATGTTCTTTTTATTGATTAGTTTATTTTTACTTTTATATTTTATGTATACTTATTTTTACTTTTTGCTTTTATTTTAGCTGTATTTGTATTTTTTATTTTCGTAATAAAAAGTTATGTTTTTTGTTTGAAATTAGCTTATTTTTTATTTTCACGCTTTATTTTCCTAAACAAAACTTTGAGAAAATATCATTTATTATTTCTTCATTTACAATTTCTCCTGTTATATTTCCTAAATCTTCTAAAATTTCTCTTAAAAATATTACTATTATATCTACTGGCATATTTTCACTAATTGTTTGTTTTGTTTTTATTATATTTTTTATAGCTTTACTTATTAAATTTTTATGTCTTATATTAGTTATTATTATTTCATTATTAATATCTATTTGATTTAAATTAAATTTCTTTTCTATCTCGTCATAAATTTCTTCTATTCCTTCTTGTGTTTTTGCCGAAATTTTTATAACTTTCTTTTTCGTTTTAATTATTTCTTTATTTTCTATTCCTGTTTTTTCTTCTAAATCTGCCTTATTTAGTACAATAATTGTTTCCTTATCTTTTATTATGTCTAATATCTGCATATCTTCATCCGTAAGTTTTTTTGATGAGTCAAATATTGCTATAACTAAATCAGCCTTGTTACAAATTTCTTTAGATTTATATATTCCCATTTTTTCCACTTCATTTTCAGTCTCTCTAATACCTGCTGTATCAATTATTTTTAAGGGAATACCCTTTATATTTATAAATTCTTCTATAGTATCTCTAGTTGTACCTTCATATTCTGTTACTATAGCTCTTTCTTCATTTAAAATAGCATTTAATAATGAAGATTTTCCTACATTCGGCTTTCCTATTATAGCTGTTTTTATTCCATCCTTTATTATCTTTCCATTATTAAAAGAATTCTCTAAAATTTTTAGTTTATTTTCAATATTATCTAACATTTTTAATATATTATTATCTTTAACTTCTTCTATATCATATTCTGGGTAATCTATTGATACTTCTATATTTGTAATTATTTCAAGAAGATCTTTTTTTATTTCTGATATTTTATTAGATAATTTTCCCTTTAATTGATTTACTCCTTCTGATGCTTCTTTTTCTGTCTTGGCATTTATTATATCTATTACTGATTCTGCTTGTACTAAATCAATCCTTCCGTTTAAAAATGCCCTTTTGGTAAATTCCCCTGGCTCTGCTAATTCAGCACCATTTTTTAAACATAATTCTAATATTTTTTTCATTATTATATTTCCACCATGAGAGTTAATTTCACACATATTTTCTGTTGTATAACTTTTAGGCTCTTTAAAAAATGATACTAGAACTTCATCTATTATATTGTTTTCTTCATCAATTATATTTCCGTATTTTATAGTATAACCTTTTATATCTTTTATAGATGTTTCATTTTTAGGCTTAAAAATTTTTCCTATAATTTCATATGATTTTTTTCCGCTTATTCTTATTATTCCTATTCCACCTACACCGTGGTGCTGTTGATATAGAAGCTATTGTGCTCATTGATTTTTCCTCCCTCTTTAACAATTTTTATGTTTTTATAATTTAATTTATGTAAATATAAATATTATTTTAATTAAAAAAGTCAAAGACGGTATCCTACATTAAGATTAAAAACCGAACTTTGACTTCTGTTTTTCTATTTAATTATTTTAAAGATATTACTATTCTTCTTCTTGGTTCTTCTCCAATACTTTTTGTAGTTACCTTTTTACTTTCCTGCAATTTACTATGAATGATTTTTCTTTCATAAGCTTTCATAGGCTCTAATGTTACTGATTTTCCTGTTTTTATTACTGTCCTTTCTACTTTTTGTGCAAGATGTTCTAATGTTTTTTCTCTTTTTTCTTTATATCCTTCTATATCAAGAATTATTCTTAATCTGTTCTTTACATTTTTGTTAGCTATAGCTGATATTATTGTTTGTAAAGCATATAATGTTTCTCCTCTATATCCTATTAGATATCCTAATTTATCGCTATTTACTT
This sequence comes from uncultured Clostridia bacterium, assembly GCA_948505485.1. Lineage (GTDB taxonomy): Bacteria > Bacillota > Clostridia > TANB77 > CAG-508 > CAG-269. Next base: position 8,669 of record CAOPQH010000031.1, on the reverse strand, counting down.
CTATTTTTAGTCCTTCTTTTTCTTGAATTATTTTATATTTTACATCTTCAGGTAGATTTTTTATGAAATCTACCATAAAATTATTTAAATTTTCTTTTCCTTTTTTTATATCTTCATCTGTTACTTCAGTATATACTTTTTCTTTTTTTATGCTTTCTTTTTTTTCTATTTCTTCTTCTTTGACTGTTAATTCAACTTTTACAATTCTTGGAGCTAATATACTAAAAAAGCTTCTTTTATCTTCATTTTCTAATATTTTTATTTCAACTTTATCTTTTGAGGTTTTTAATTGTTTTAATCCATTTTCTATTGCTTCTGTCGTTGTCTTTCCTTCAGATACAATTGTTTTAGACATTTTCAGTTTCCTCCTCATCTTTTATAACTTTATTAAGTATTAACCTTTCTCCAATCATTAAAATATTATTCAATAGCCAATATAAAGCCATCCCTAGAGGTGCTACAATTGCTATTGACACAGACATTATTGGCATCATTAAAGACATTGATTTATTAGCTTGTTCCATAGGGTTTTCTTCTTTTTCTTCGCCTTCTACTTTTTTATTTTCACCATTCATAGTTGCTTGCATTTTATTTGTAATTTTCATTGATATTATTGAAGATAAAACGTATAGTATAGGTATTATCCATACTTTTAAGTCTTTTGCATCACTTGTTGGTATTTTACTTAAATCTAATCCAAAAAAATCCATATTTACTTTCACTTCTTCTTGATCAGCTTTTTCTCTTATTATGTCTATCTCTGGATATGCATTATTTGTTGTTTTTCCTTCTTCTTTTATTTGTGTTGTGTAATTAGATATTATATTAGGATCAATTTTTTTCATATATGTTAATGGTTGTCTAACTAAATAAAAGACTGAAAATAATAATATTATTTGAACAATAGCACTTAAACATCCACTAAAAGGACTCATGTTTTCTCTTTTATATAAAGCCATTGTTTCTTGGTTTAGTTTCTCTGGATCATTTTTATATTTAAATTGTATTTGTTTCATTTCAGTTTGCATTTTTGCATTTTTCTTCATTGTTTTCTGTTGCTTTATTGATAATGGAATCATTAATATTTTAATTATAATTGAAAATAAAATTATAGCTACTCCATAATTATTTACAATATTATATAAAAAATTTAATAAATATCCAAATATTCTAGCAAAAAAAGATATCATTTTTCCTCCTATCTATTTTAAAGGATCATATCCTCCTTTTGAAAAAGGGTTACATTTTAAAATCCTTACAATTCCTAATTTTAAGCCTTTCAAGACTCCATATTTTTTTATTGCTTGTTTTGTATATTCTGAACAAGTAGGATAAAATTTACATTTAATATTTTTTGTTTCATTCCAAGGAGATATGTTTTTTTGATACCAATTTATAAAAAAAATAAATAATTTCTTCATATTTTTTCTTCTTTTAATATTTTTGCTCTATCAAATATATTTTCCATATCTTTTTTTATTTTATAAAATTCTATATTTTCTATCTTTGCTTTCTTTTTTAATAAAAATACTATAGAATTACCTTCTTCTATTCTTTCTTCTAATAATGCATAGTTTTCTCTTAATATTCTTTTTATATAATTTCTTTTATTTGCCTTGGCTAATTTAACACTAATAGCTAATCCTAAGTAATTTTTATTTTTCTTGTTTTTTAATATAAAAGCTTCTATTATTTCTGCTGAATAGTATTTTCCTTTTGATAGAACATTTTTAAATTCATAATTTTTTTTTAACATTTCTGTTTTTTTCATTATTTAACATCCTCCGATAGAACAAATAGGAAAGCCTTAATACTAGCATAATTTTTACTTTTTCTTTCCGTGAATTTGTTCGTGTGCCAATTTTACGTATATAAAAATATAATGAAAAAAAAGCTTGTTCATCTTTTAATTTAAACCAAAAGGCCATTTTTATGGCCTTAAAATAAAATTAAGCACAGATTTTTTTTCTTCCTTTTGCTCTTCTAGCTTTTAATATATTTCTTCCTGCTCTTGTTTTCATTCTTTTCATAAATCCATGTTCCTTTTTTTCTTGTCTATTTTTTGGTTGAAATGTTCTTTTCATTTTGCACCTCCTAATTTTTTATAAAAATATATATTGTTTTCCTAACGGAAATAATTGTTACAAAATAACAAGTATATCGATTATACAATATTTTATATTTATATGTCAAGTTTTTTTAGCTTTTATTTTACTTTTTTTCTTAAGGAACTACGCCTTTGCTGTTTTTTCTATTATATAAAATTATTGTATATAAATTTATATAATAACTTTAGCACATAATAATTTTAAGGAACAATAAAAAAGTTTGATTTATGCTATTATTAAAGCTTTCCACTTTATTTTAAAAAATTTATAAACAGCTGTTGATTTTTTATCCACAATTTTTTGTTTTTTTTCCACAATTATATTGACTTATTTATATATTATCTGATATTATATCAAAATGTAAAGAATTATGAATTTTATTTTTTGTATTTTAAATTTTTATTCTTAATTTTTAAAATTTTTCAATTGTGTTATCAACAGTTGTGGAAAGTTTTGTGGATAACTCAATTTTAGAAAGGATGTATACTAATGTCTATAGATAAAAATGATCTTCTAACTAAAGCAAAAGAACTTTTAAAAGAGGAGGTTACTTCTATTTCTTATGAAACTTGGATAAAACCTTTAGAAATTAAATCTATAAAAGATAATCATATTATATTTATTGCAAATTCAGAATTTCAAAAGGATTCTATAGAAACACGTTACTCAAGCCTTATATTAAATACTCTTAAGTTTATTAATAATACGGATTGGTCTTTTTCAGTCGTTCTAGAATCAAATGAAACTAAAGAAAAAGTAGATAATAATAATGAAAATTCAGATAATGAAATAAATTATACTAATAAAACATTAAATCCAAAATATACTTTTGGTACTTTTGTTGTGGGAAATAATAATAGATTAGCTCATGCTGCTGCTTTAGCTGTTGCAGATTCACCTGCAAATTCATATAATCCTTTATTTTTATATGGAGGAGTTGGTCTTGGAAAAACTCATTTAATGCATGCAATCGGTAATAGAATATTAAGTAATAATAAAAATTCTAATATTTTATATGTTACTTCTGAAACATTTACCAATCAATTAATAAATGCTATTAAAGATAATAAAAATGAAATTTTTAGAAATAAATATAGAAATATAGATGTTCTTTTAATTGATGATATTCAATTTATAGCTGGAAAGGAAAGAGTTCAAGAAGAATTTTTCCATACTTTTAATTCTTTACATGAAAGTGGAAAACAAATTATACTTTCTAGTGATAAACCACCAAGAGATATTCAATTTTTAGAAGATCGTTTAAAATCTAGATTCGAATGGGGATTATTAGCAGACATTTCTTGTCCTGATTATGAAACTAGATTAGCTATATTAAGAAAAAAAGCTCAAGATGAAAATATAATTATTGATGATATTATTCTTTCTAATATTGCAAATAAAATAGATTCAAATATTAGGGAATTAGAAGGTGTTTTTAATAAAATAGTTGCTAGAGCTTCTCTTACTCATAGTTCTATTACCATAGAACTTGCTGAAAATACTATTAATGAATTTAAGACAGAAAATGAAAAAGTTATATCTTCTGATTTTATACAAGAGACTGTATCCAAATATTTTAATATAGATAAAAAAGATTTAATTGGAAATAAAAGATCAAATGATATTGCTTTTCCTAGACAAATTGCAATGTACATTTGTAGAGAAGTAGCTAATATGTCTTTCCCTAAGATAGGAGAGGATTTTGGTAATAGAGATCATTCTACAGTTATGCATGGTTATAGGAAGATAGATAAAGAAATAAAAGAAAATCAAAATACAAAATTAATTGTGGAAAGTGTTAAAAATATAATTATAAATGGAAAATAATTTAAATAAAAACCTTTTTAATATCTTTTTTAAATTTGTGTTTGGTAAAACCAAAGTTTGTAAAAATTTATTTTATTTTTACTTACGGAAGTAATGTATTAGATATTCACAACTATTTGTTAATAACTTGTAAATAATGTGTTCATTATATAATTTTAAACATTAATTTTTTATATCTGTGGATTATTATTGGAATTTTCCACCAACATATAAACATTGTTTTTTATAGTATTTATAAGGTATTTTATTGTTTTACACAATTTCCACAATACCTAATACTATTATTACTAATTATATTATTTTTATTATAAAGGAGGTTGCTATGAAAGTAGTTTGTTATAAAGATAAAATACTTAAAGCTATTAATTCCGTAGTAAAAGGTGTTGCTTCTAAAACAACAATGCCTATTTTAGAGGGAATATTAATTCAAACAAATGATAATGAAATAAAATTAACAACCTATGATTTAGAAATAGGTATAGAATATGTAATGGAATGTGATGTAAAAGAGCAAGGAAATACAGTAGTAAATGCTGTAATGTTTAGTGAAATTATTAGAAAGCTTCCAGATACAGAAATATATATATCTTTAAATTCTGATAATTTATTGGAAATAGAATGTGAAGGATCATTATATAAATTATCAACAATGAATCCAGAAGAATTTCCTGAATTACCAAAAATAGAAATAGAAAATTCAATAGAATTAGAACAAAATACATTAAAAAATATGATAAGAAAAACAATATTTGCTGTTAGTACTGAAGAAAATAGACCTATTTTTACAGGATGTTTATTTGAAGTTGAAAATAATAAATTAAATTTAGTTGCTGTTGATGGATTTAGGTTAGCATTAAGATCAGTATTTTTAAGTAATAAAACAAATGATTTTAGTGCAGTAATACCAGGGAAAACATTAAATGAAGTTAATAAAATAATATCTGATTCATTTGATTTAATTAAGATTGGTGTTTCTAAAAATCAGGCTCTTTTTGAAATGGATAATTGTAAAATAGTAACAAGAATTTTAGAAGGTGAATTTTTAAATTATAAATCTGTTATTCCAAGTAATTGGGAAACAAGAATAAAAGTTAATAAAAATAATATACAGGATTGTTTTGAGAGAATAATGTTAATATCATCATCATCTGTAGAAAAAGAAAAAAAATATCCAGTAAAAGTTTCAGTAGATATAGGAAAAGTAACAATATCTTGTACAAATCAAACAAGTGATGCTAAAGAAGAAATTTTTGTTTCTACAGAAGGGAAAAATTTAGAAGTTGGATTTAATCCTAGATATTTTATAGATAGTTTAAAATCTATTGAAGATGAAGAAGTTTATTTTGAATTTGGTAGTAATATAGCACCATGTTTAATAAAGTCTACAGAAAACAAAAACTATACTTATATGGTATTACCAATAAGATTAAAGGAATAAAAAATATTTTATTAAATTGGACAAGTTTTTGTTAATAAATTGTCCAATTTTTAATATAAATAGGAAATTTTAATATATTATTTTTATATAAAGAAAAAATTGAAAATATTATAATAGATATTTTATTTAATCACATTATTTTAAAAATACGAAAGGCTAAAAGAAAATATTTAAAATACATTTTATTATATAATTTTAATTTTTAGAGAAAAAGATAAAAAAGAAATTTATTAAGAAATATTTTTATTTTTGTTATATAATAATAAACAAATGGAGAACAATATGTGGATAAAAGAATTGGAAATTAAAAATTTTAGAAATTATGATTATGAAAAAATAAATTTTAATAAAAATATAAATGTTTTATATGGAGAAAATGCACAAGGAAAAACCAATATATTGGAGTCTATTTTTATATGCAGTATGGGAAAATCTTTTAGAACTAATAAAGATAAAGAATTAATAAAGTTTAATAAAGAAAGTTCATTTATAAATATAAATTTTGAAAACAAAAATAGAGAAGGTAACATAAAAATAGAATTATCAAACAAAAAACAGATTTATGTAAATAAAATTAAACAAAAAAAATTAAGTGAATTATTAGGAAATATAAACGTAGTTATGTTTACTCCTGATGATATAGAAATATTAAAAGGTGGTCCTCAAAAAAGAAGAAAATTTTTAGACATTATGATAAGTCAAATAAAACCAAATTATATGCATATATTAAGCCTTTATTTAAAAACATTAGAGCAAAGGAATAATTATCTGAGACAAATAAAATTTGAAGATAAGAATGAAAGTTTATTAGAAATTTGGGATGAAAAATTAGTAGAATATGGTAATAAAATATATAAATATAGAAATGAATTTATAGAAAAAATATTTAATAAATTAAAAATAATTCATAAGGAAATAACTAATAATAAAGAAGACATAAATATAGAATATTTTTCAGATTGTAAAGATAAAAAAGATTTTTTAAAATTATTAAAAGAAAGAAGAAAATTAGATATTATAAAAGGTTTTACAACAAAAGGTATACATAGAGATGATTTTGTGATATATATAAATGAGAAAAATGTTAACATATATGGTTCTCAAGGTCAACATAGAACAGCAATTCTTTCTTTAAAATTATCTGAATTAAATATTATTTATGATGAATTAGGAGAATATCCTATTTTACTGTTAGATGACTTTATGTCTGAACTAGATATAAATAGAAGAAAAAAATTATTAGAAAATATAAATAATATACAAGTTATTATAACATGTACAGAAAAATTAAAGCTTGAAAATTTAGAAACTTTTTCATATAATGTAGTTAACGGATCAGTTTTAGATAAAAATATATAGAGGAGGAAAATTAATGGAAAAATATGATCATAAATATGGAGCTGAACAAATACAAGTACTAGAAGGTCTTGAGGCTGTAAGAAAAAGACCAGGAATGTATATAGGAAGTACATCTGTAAGAGGTTTACATCATATGGTTTATGAAATTGTTGATAACTGTGTTGATGAAGCGTTAGCAGGATATTGTACAGAAATAAATATTGAAATAGAAAAAGGTAATATAGTAAGTGTTCAAGATAATGGGAGAGGAATACCTGTTGAAATACATCCAAAAACTAAAATATCTACAGCAGAGACTGTATATACAGTTTTACATGCAGGTGGAAAATTTGGAGGAGATAGTGGATATAAAGTTTCAGGAGGATTACATGGAGTTGGATCTTCTGTTGTAAATGCTTTATCTGAATGGACAGAAGTAACAATAGAAAGAGATGGCGGAATATATCAAATGTATTTCGAAAAAGGTAAAACGATTAAACCTTTAGAAAAAATAGGTGATTCTGATAAAACAGGTACTAAAGTTAGATTTTTAGCTGATAATACTATTTTTGAAACTTTAGAATATGAATACGAAGTATTAGAAAAAAGATTTAGAGAAATGGCATTTTTAACAAAAGGTTTAAAAATAAATATAGAAGATAAAAGAGATGAAGAAAATATAAAAAAGGCAGAATTTCATTTTGAAGGTGGTTTAATTTCTTTTGTTGAATATCTAAATAAAAATAAAGATAAATTACACAAAATGCCTATATATATAGAAAAATCAGGAGAAACACCAGTTGAAATAGCAATTCAATATACTTCTTCTTATTCTGAAAATATTTATACATTTGTAAATAATATAAATACAATTGAGGGAGGAACGCATTTAGAGGGATTTAAAAGATCTTTAACAAAGGTTTTTAATGATTATGCAAGGAGTCATAATATTTTAAAAGAAAAAGATTCAAATTTACAAGGAGAAGATATAAGAGAAGGAATAACCGCAGTCGTATCTGTAAAAGTAAAAGAGCCTCAATTTGAAGGACAAACTAAAACTAAATTAGGAAATAGTGAAGTTACAGGTGTAGTTCAAAGTATGGTAAATGAAGCGTTATCAACATTTTTAGAAGAAAATCCTTCAGTTGCTAAATCTATATTAGAAAAATGTATAAGTGCATCAAGAGCAAGAGAAGCTGCAAGAAAAGCAAGAGAATTAGTCAGAAGAAAAAGTGCATTGGAAACATCAACTTTACCAGGAAAACTAGCAGATTGTAGTAGCAAAGTTCCAGAAGAATGTGAAGTTTACATAGTTGAAGGAGATTCAGCAGGAGGTAGTGCAAAACAAGGTAGAGATAGAAAATATCAAGCAATTTTGCCATTATGGGGAAAAATGCTTAATGTAGAAAAATCTAGAGCAGATAAAATATACAATAATGAAAAATTACAACCTGTTATTTTAGCAGTAGGTGCAGGAATTGGAAGTGATTTTGATATAACAAAAATAAGATATGGAAAAGTTATAATAATGGCTGATGCAGACGTAGATGGTTCTCATATAAGAACATTATTATTAACATTCTTCTTTAGATATATGAGACCTCTTATAGAAAATGGGAACGTATTTTTAGCTCAACCACCTCTATATAAATTATCAAAAAAAGGAATGGAAGATATTTATTGTTATACAGATGAAGATCTAGAAAAATCATATAAAGATTTAGAAGAAAAAGGAATTGCAAGAGATCAATTATCTCTTCAAAGGTATAAAGGTCTTGGTGAAATGAATCCAGAGCAATTATGGGAAACTACTATGAATCCAGAAAAAAGAATATTAGTAAAAGTAACAATGGAAGATGCTATAAAAGCTGATGAAACATTTACAATATTAATGGGTGATGAAGTTGAACCAAGAAGAAATTTTATTCATTCAAATGCAAAATATGTAAAAAATTTAG
>CAOPQH010000030.1 GCA_948505485.1 uncultured Clostridia bacterium | reverse complement strand
GGAAGTACCTAAAACGAAAATGTCCTACCAACAGTTAGCTTGACGGTTATAAAATGGCAAAACAATCTATCACCAGGTAGCTTGACGGCTATAAAATAATTAATCTTCCTTTTTTATATCCTTCATAATATCTTTCAAAATATTATCAATTTTAGCACCATACTCAATTGAATCATCTAGTTCAAAAATTATTTCTGGTGTATTACGCAGATTTACTCTCTTTGCTACTTCACTTCTAATAAACCCTGATGACTTCTTTAAACCTGCTAAAGTTTCTTTTACATTTTTTGAATTTAAAATACTTACAGAAACTTTAGCAAATTTCAAATCTGTTGTAACTTTTACTTTTGTAACACTTATCATTCCAGTTACATTAGGATTTTTTAGTTCATAGCTTATTATATTACTAATCTCTTTTTTTAATTCTTCATCTATACGCTCTATTCTATTGTTGTTTTTACCTGGCATTTTTTCCTCCTTATAGTAATATTTTATCTTTTTATTTCTTCCATAACAAAAGCCTCTATTATATCGCCTTCTTTTATATCATCATAATCTTTAATTTGAAGTCCACATTCAAATCCTTTAGACACTTCTTTTGCATCGTCTTTAAATCTTTTTAGTGAAGCAAGTTCACCTTGATGTATAACAACATCTTCTCTTATTACTCTTACACCTGCATGTCTTTCTAGTTTTCCTGTAAGTACATAAGCTCCACCTATTGTTCCTACACTAGAAACTTTAAATGTTTGTCTTATCTCTGCAGTTCCTATTACCTTTTCTTCAAATTCTGGGTCAAGCATTCCTTTCATTGCAGCTTCTACATCTTCTATTGCTTGATATATAACTGAATATTGTTTTATCTCTACTTCATCTTTTTCTGCCATATCTTTTGCCGTAACTCCTGGCCTTACATTAAATGCAATTATTATAGCATTTGAAACTTTTGCAAGTGTTACATCAGTTTCGGTAACTGCTCCTGCTGCACTATGGATAACTTTTACTCTTACTTCTTCGTTACTCAATTTTTCTAATGACTGTTTAACTGCTTCTACAGATCCTTGCACATCTGCTTTTACAATTATATTTAATTGTTTTAATTTTCCTTCTTCCATTTGACTAAATAAATTATCTAATGTTACTTTTGTTGTTGCATTTATTGATTTTTCCCTTGCTTGACGTTTTCTTCTTTCTATTAAATGCTTAGCAGTTTTTTCATCCTTTACTTCATAGAAAGTATCTCCCGCTTCTGGAACTTCTGTTAATCCCATTATTTCTACAGGTGTAGATGGCCCAGCTTTTTTTACTCTTTTACCTTTGTCGTTTACCATTGCTCTTATTCTTCCTATTGATGATCCAACTACTATTGTATCTCCAACGTCTAATGTACCTCTTTGTACAAGTAAAGATGCTATTGTTCCTTTATTTTTATCTAATCTTGCTTCTATTACAGTACCTTTAGATTGTTTATTTGGATTTGCTTTTAACTCTAGCATATCTGCTTGTAATAATACCATTTCTAATAATTGATCTATATTTTGATTTTGTTTAGCAGATATTGGTACAAATATTGTATCTCCACCCCATTCTTCAGGTACTAATTCATATGTCATTAACTCTTGCTTTACTTTGTCAATGTTGCTATCTGGTAAATCCATTTTATTTATTGCTACTATAATTGGTATTTCAGCTGACTTAGCATGATTTATAGCTTCAATTGTTTGAGGCATAACTCCATCGTTTGCAGCTACTACAAGTATTGCTATATCTGTAATCTGAGCACCTCTAGCACGCATTGCTGTAAATGCCTCATGACCTGGTGTATCTAAAAATGTAATTTCTCTATCATTTACCTTTACTTTATATGCACCTATATGTTGAGTAATTCCTCCAGCTTCACCTTCAATAACATTTGTCTTTTTAACTGCATCTAATAAAGATGTTTTACCATGATCTACGTGTCCCATAACAACAACAACAGGTGGTCTTGTTTGTAACTCGCTTTCTTTGTCTTCTGAATCATCAAACAATATATCTTCTTCTGTTATAACTTCTTTCTTTTTAGCTGTTATTCCAAATTCTTGTGCAATTAAAAATGCTGTATCGAAATCTACTTCGTTGTTTATTGTAGCCATTACTCCATAGCCTAATAGCTTCTTTATTACTTCTGCAGTTGTTTTTTTCATTTCTGCTGCAAAGTCTTTTACAGTTATACTTTCTGGAATAGTTATTTCTGTTAATTGGAATATTTTTTGTTTTACCCTATTTTCATTATTTTTATTATTTCTCTTTTTACCTTTTCTTCCTCTTTGAGTTGTTAAATCATAGTAATCTAACATTCCTCCATCTTGATCATTAAACATATTTGATAATCTATCTGCCTGTTTTAAACTTTTTAGTTTTCCTTCATCATAATTACTACTGTTATTGCTGTTCTTTCTTGATTTTTGATTTCTCTTTGTTTTATTTTCATCAAATCTACTACTATTCTTTTGTCTTTCTAAAGTTTTATTATATTCTCTTACAGATTCCTTTTCTACTGTATCTGTTGCCATTATATTTTTAATATTTTTTTCAATACCTTTATCATCAAGAGGTCTATTACCATATTGATTTCTAGATTGATTATTGTTTCTATTATTAAATCTATTATTTGAACTATTGTTATTGTTTCTATTGTTATATTGATTTCTATTTTGTTTATAACTATTACTTCCATCTTGATTTCTGTTTTGTTTATAATTATTATTTCCATCTTGATTGTAATTATTATAGTTACTTCTATTTAAATTATTTCTATTTTGAGCATAATTACTATTTCTGTTTGCAACTGATTTAGTCTCATTTTGTGTTTTTGTATTTTGCTCTACCTTTTTAGAGGTGTCTTGTGCTGTTTCATTCTTTATTACTTCTTGTTTTTCATCATTTTCTGTTTCTTCTTTTTTTTCAGACTCATCTTTTTTTAATCCAAACAATTCGCTTACTGTCATTGGTTTTGAAGGTTTATTTCTATAAACTATATTATAATCAGAATTTCTTTTTCTTTCTACAAATCCCACAGAATTTTTTCTTTCTTCTCTATTTATTTTTTCTTCTTTTTCTTGCTTTTTTTGATTTGTATTATCTGATATTATAACTTCTCTTCTTATAATAACATGTGACTCATTTTTTTCTTTTTTTGTATCTTTTGATTGTTTTTCTTGATTCTTTGTTTTAGTTTCTTTTTTTTCTTTAAAACTGTCCTTTATTTTTTGAGCATCTGCTTCATCTATACTACTTAAATGACTCTTTGCTTCAATTTTTAATTTTTCTGCTCTTTCTAATATTTCTTTACTGGTTAAGCCTATTTCTTTTGCTATTTCATGTATTTTAATCTTACCCAATAACATCACCCCCGATTATATATTCTTTCTATTTCCTTTGATATATTAAAATCCTTAATACCTATTACAGCTTTATTTGATTTTCCTATAGCTTTACTTATTTTATCAATACTTTCATATATGAATATAGGTATTTGATTTTCTTCACACAATTTGATAAATCTTCTTTTAGTTCTATCTGAACTATCTGTAGCGATTATTACCAATTTGACTTTTCTCTTTTTAATGTCTTCTTCAACACTATCAGCACCAAAGCATACATTTCTTGCTCTCGCAGCTAATCCTAATAAACCTAATATTTTATTATTTGTCAATAATTACACCTCTTAAATCATTATAAATTTTATCTGATATTTTCATCTCAAAAATTCTTTCTAACCTTTTACTTTTTATAAGCTTTTCTAAACATTTTATATCATTACAAATGTATGCACCTCTTCCTTGTGCTTTTCCTGTTTTATCTAAGCTAATTTCATTTTCTTTATTTTTTACTATTCTAATAAAATCTTTTTTATCTTTCTTTGTATTACATCCCATACAAGTTCTCTGTGGTATATTTTTCACTCTTTTACCTCTTTTCTTTGAAACTATAGCTTATCTATATATTTTATTCTTGTTAAAATGTATTATTCTTCTTCATCTTGTTCTTCTTGCTCATCTACACCGTTTTCTAATATTTCTCTAAATTGTGTTTCTGATTTTATATCAATTTTCCAATTTGTAAGTTTAGCAGCTAATCTTACATTTTGACCTGATTTTCCTATTGCTAATGATAATTGATCATCTGGTACTATTACTTGTGCAAATTTTTCTTCTTCTTTTATATCTACTGCCATTATTTTTGCTGGAAGTAATGCTGCTGATATAAATATTGATGGATCTGGATTCCATTCTATTACATCTATCTTTTCTCCACTTAATTCATTTATAACATTTTGAATTCTAACACCTTTTTGCCCAACACATGACCCAACTGGATCAATATTTTCATCTGGAGAATATACTGCTACTTTACTTCTATATCCTGGATCACGTGATACACTTTTTATTTCAATAACGCCTTCATATATTTCTGGTATTTCAAATTCTAATAATTTTCTAACAAAATCAGGATGACTTCTTGACACTATGACCTGTGGTGCACCTTTTTCTCCCCTTTGAACATCTAATACATATCCTTTTACTTTATCATTTACTCTATGTTTTTCTGTAGGTATTTGCTCTTTTAATGGCATTATACCTTCTAATTTTCCTAAATCCATTATAACTATATTGCTATCTGCTTTTTGAACTAATCCTGTTACAATTTCTCCTTTTCTATCATTAAATTCATTATAAACAATATCTCTTTCTGCTTCTCTTAGTTTTTGTATAATAACTTGTTTAGCTGTTTGAGCTGCTATTCTACCAAAATCCTTTGGGATTATTTCTATTTCTACTTGATCACCAACTTCTAAATTCTTATTGATTTTTTTTGCATTAGTTAAATTTATTTCTAAGGCTTCTTCTTTTACTCTTTTTACTACTTCTTTTACAGAATATACATGTGTTGCTCCTGTTTTTTCATCCATAACTACTTTTACATTTTCTAATGCATCAAAATTTCTTTTATATGCAGTAACTAATGCTGTTTCTATAGATTCTAATAAATATGCTTTTTCAATTCCTTTTTCTTTTTCTAATTCTTCTAATGCTAATACTAATTCTTTGTTATCAATTGCCTTTTTCATTTTTTATTTCCTCCTCTTTCATATTTTATTATTTAAAAGCATTACTGCCAATTATAAACTTCTTTTATTTGAGCTATATCTTTTCTTGAAATTATATTTTCTTCTTCATTTTCTATTACTAAATTATCAGAATTATAACTTTTTAATATTCCTTTATATTCTTTTTTGTTTTGCTCATCTTTTTTAAATAATTTTACTTCAATTTCTTTTCCTATGCTTTTTTCTAAATGCTTATCTTTTCTAATGACTCTTTCAATTCCTGGTGAAGAAACTTCTAAAAAATATTGTTCTTTTATATAATCTGCTTCATCTAATAAATCTGTTATAGCATTATTTACTTTTTCGCAATCGTCTAAATCTATTCCGTTTTCATTATCTATAAAAATTCTTAAAAAGTAATTTTTTCCTTCTTTTGCATATTCTACATCATAAAGTTCATATCCAATATCATTAATTTGTTTTTCTATAAGCTTCTCAACTTTTTCTTCTATATTTGCCAAATTTTCCCTCCTTTTATTCAGAACAATAGTAGACCGATTAATATTTATAAAATTTAATATGTAGAGTTCAGTCCATGTTTAATTGTTCTCTATCAAAAATTGCTTTACAATTTTTCTTGGAATGTATTTATATTATATAAAGTTTGGAGAACTTTCTTATAATATAAGTTAAGAGTGGGATTTGTTCCCACTCCTCTAATCTTTATGTACTTTACTATTATAACCACTTTTTTCTAGAATTGCAAGCTTTTTTAAATTTTTTTTTTATTTTTTGTACATAATAGTTATTATTAAATATTAAATTAGTAAAGGAAATGTAAAATGAATCAAATTCTTTATACTAACTCAGATAATTCTAATAATCATTTGTCATATATAGAACTTAAAAAATTTAACTTTTTTAAGTTATCTTTTTTGATTTCTTTTATATTGTTTTTAATTTCTATAATATTTTTAATATATATAAATTTTGATAAAAAAGAAAGTGAATCTCTATCAGGAAAAATAATTGATAAATATAATGTTTCTAGATTGTATAATAAATCAGAAAATAATTCGCAGAATTCTATTTTATATAATAATAATGAAATTATTGGTTTTATTGAAATCCCAAATATTAATATATACTATCCAATATTTGCAAATATTAATGATGAATTATTAAAAATTTCACCTTGTAGATTTTCTGGTCCATTGCCCAATAATATAGGTAACCTATGTATAGCTGGTCATAACTATGATAATAATAAATTTTTTAGTAAAATATCTTCTTTAAAAAATAATGATATCATTTATGTATATGATATTTCAAATAAAAAATTAGCTTATAATGTTTTTGCTAATTATGAAGTTAATTCAAATGATTTATCTCCTACTATAGAAAATAATTCTAATATTAGAGAATTAACTTTAGTAACTTGTAATAATTATAATTCTAATCGTATTATAATCAAAGCAAAAAATGGAAACCTTTAGGTTTCCATTTGTATATAAACTTTCTAAATTAAATTTGGTACATAAACAATCTAAAAGAAAGCCAAAGAGCAAAGTTAATATGCTTGAATTTTTAAGGCTTTCTGATTTTTTTATATTATTATTAATTATTATAAATTTCTATAATCACTTACTTTTTTATATGCATATACTGCAGATATAGCTAATACTACTATTATAAACATTATAGAAGTTGTATCTCCTAAACCTGTTGATGGTAAATTAGTATTATTGTATGATGAGCTCATATTTGTTGATGTGTTATTATATGATGAGCTTATATTTGTTGGTGTATTTGTAGTATTTAAATCATTTAATGTAGAATTTGTTGTATTGCCTGCAGTATTACCTGTTGTGTTATTATCTAAAGTATTGTTTGTTCCTGCATCTGTTGTATTTGTTGTATTTGAAATTGATCCTGTTAAATCTGTAAATCCGTCATCATCGTCAGCTAAAACTTGTGTAGCTGTTAAAACTAACATTAAACTTAAAATTCCTACTAAAAATATTTTCATTAATTTACTCTTTTTCATCTCTAACTCCTAACTAATTTTATATATATTATTTATAATTTATATAGTATTTATACAATTTTTTATACGACGAATAATTTTTTTCGACATAGTTATTTTAAATTGTATAAAATATATATAAAATTTCTTTTGTTTTCATCTTATATTTTATACTTGTTTTTTTTTAAAGTCAATAGTTTTTTCTATATTTTATAATATTTTTGTTTACATTTTGATTACACAAATGTTACATTTTAATGTAATATTCTGTATTTTGAAGTAATTTTCTGCATTTAATAGTTTCTAATAATTTTCTAGTATAGAATATATTCTTCCTTCTAAATTAGAATTTAATGGATTATCACCATTACTTTGTATTGATATCTTTAAATAAAATTCTCCTGTTAATTCAGATACATCTAATGTAATACTTTTTTTATCAGAATCTTTTGTATTTAGCAATTCATATTTAATATATTCTACTGCATTATTTTGTTCATTTACAAGTCCTACATATATGTCATTTGAAACAATTTGATTGTAATCACATATTGCTGAAATATTAATTTCTAATCCTTTTAAATCTGTAACATTAATTTTATTTTGTGAAAAGGCTTCTACTTTATTTGTATTACTAGAGTAAGGAATTTGCCAATACTTATCTTTTTGACCATATTCTAGATTTTCGCTATTGTCAATTACAATAAGATTTCCAATCTTTTCATCAATTGCTGTTCCATTATATAAAAATTTTTGAGTTACATTTGCATCTACTACATCTACATTTAAATCTTCTGATTTGTTTCCAAATATATCTACTGAACTAATTATATATGTTCCTAGCATTGTTGGTGTATAATCTGTTACTATTGCTTTTTCATTTTCTAAACTATATATTTTTTCTTTTTCTTCTTTAGGGTTTGTAACAATAATAGTTTTTAATATTGTATTAGCACTAATTGACTTTATTTTAATTTTTTTATCTTGGTTTAATGCTTGTAAACTAATTTCTGTAGTATCATTATCTCCATAATACGTTATTTTTATATGACCATTTCCTGTATTGCCTGTTGTCATCTCTCCACTAGAGGCATCTGGCATTTTACCATTTCCATCAATTATTTCTGTGTTTGTAAATGCTGCTCCTGTATAATGTGAAGAATTTTCTAAATAATTAATGTTATCTTGCGTAGAATCTTCTGATATAGAATTTCCTTCTTGATGTCCAGAAATATAAGATCCTCTATCATTAAAATATCCTTGTCCATTTCCTCCAGAAGCTACAATTATTCTTGATTTTAAACTATCAAAA
Organism: uncultured Clostridia bacterium; assembly: GCA_948505485.1. Taxonomy (GTDB): domain Bacteria; phylum Bacillota; class Clostridia; order TANB77; family CAG-508; genus CAG-269. Next base: position 5,195 of record CAOPQH010000030.1, on the reverse strand, counting down.
TTATCCCAATTATCATTACGTATTAATCGTATATCTGTTGCTTCTGCATTCCATTCATTTGTTGTGCCTTGACTTTTTGCCTGTCCTACATATCCATATAACATTTGGTCTTTTTCTATATATATTATTCCTTTTGCATATTCACCTTTTGCTTGTGCTCCATCTTCTAATGTGTTACTTGCTCCCCAACATTCAATTTGATAATATCCTGAACATGGTATTTTTGCTTCTTGCACATTCCCTGTATATCCAAAATTTATTGTTGTTCCTATTTCACTTTTAAATTCTTGTACTTCTACAGGTGTTACTTCACTTTCTTGGCCTTGTGCATCTACAATTCTTATTTTATAATTTCCTGGCTCTTGTACATTAAATGAATATTCAGTGTTTGTTAAATTCTCCCCTGCTGTTATCCAAGATGCATTATTTTGACCTTCTTCATTTTCTCCATTTTCTGATATTTTATATTCTACCTTGTACTTTTTTGTGTATTGTGAGTTAATGGATATATCTGTTAATTCTATTTTAAGCTCATCAACTGTAACTTTGGGTTTAGCTGTAAATGTTGGAAGTTGCTTTGTTATATCATTTTTATCTATTTTGTTTATATTATCTGGTAAATCTTTTAATCTATGATATGTTATTCCTTGATATTTAACTCCTTTTATACTTATTACTTCTGCATTTTCTATATCTATTATAACAGGTGCAGATTGCTTTATTTCATCTATACCTAATTCAGTTGATAATTTTTCAGAAGTATACTTTCTGTAATTATTTATGTCATTTTCTATGTTAGTTACTCCGTTTCCTTTTAAATTATTAATCATACTTTTAATATCTTCATCTTCATTATCTACTGCTTCACCGCATTTCGAGAATTTTTTCATTATTTACTTTTTTAGTTCCATCTTCATCTACAACTATATTACTTCTTAATTCTTCTACTTTTGTTTGAATAATTTTCATTTCTGTATTAAATGTTGTTAGTCTAGCACTTTGTATTGTACCAACTCCTGTATATGTTGCAGTAGTAACTAATATTAATAATATTATTATTGTTATAATTAGTGCTGTTAAAGTTACACCTTTACTATTTTTTAATAAATACATTACATTCCCCCAATATTATAAATGTAATACTCTTGATTTAATTTCTTTTGTTTTACCAACATTCCAAAAATTTTCTCCTAAATACCCACAAGTTCTTCTTGTTACATTCATCTTACTATGATTTTTATTTCCACATTGTGGACATTCCCATTGATTGTAGTCGTTTATTATTATTTCTCCTTCAAATCCACATTCATGGCAATAATCGGATTTTGTATTAAATTCTGCATATTGAATGTTGTTATATATAAATTTTACAATTTCTTCTAATGCTTCTAAATTTTTTTGCATATTTGGAACTTCTACATATGATATTGCACCTCCACTTGATAATGCTTGAAATTCACTTTCAAATTGTAATTTTTTAAATGCATCAATTTTTTCTCTTACATCAATGTGATATGAATTTGTATAATATCCTTTGTCTGTTACATCTTTTATACTTCCAAATTTTTCTTTATCTATTCTTGCAAATCTATAACATAAACTTTCTGCTGGAGTTCCATATAATGCAAATCCTATGTTTGTTTCTTTCTTCCATTTACTAACAGCTTTATTTAAATGTTTCATAACTTTTATAGCAAAATCATGTCCTTCTTCTGTAGTATGTGATTTTCCTGTCATTATTTTAGTAACTTCATATATTCCTATATATCCTAAAGATATACTTGAATATCCTCCATATAATAATTTATCTATTTTTTCTCCTTTTTGTAATCTAGCAATTGCTCCATATCTCCAATGTATTGGACTAATATCAGATGAAGTTCCTAGTAATGCATAGTGTCTACACATTAATGCTTCTTTACATAGTTCTAATCTTTCATCAAATAACTTCCAAAATTTTTCTTCGTCTCCATCTGCAATTATTCCTATTTGTGGTAAATTTATACTTACAACACCTTGATTAAATCTTCCTTCAAATTTATAATTTCCATTTTCATCTTTCCAAGGTGATAAGAAACTTCTACATCCCATTGGACTAAATACATTTCCTTCGTAGTTTTCTTTCATTTTTTTAGCTGAAATATAATCTGGGTACATTCTCTTTGATGAACATTTTACAGCAAGTTTTGTTAAATAGTCATATTTTCCACCTTTTAAGCAATTATGTTCATCTAAAACATATACTAATTTTGGAAATGCTGGTGTGACATATACACCTTTTTCGTTTTTTATACCTTCATATCTTTGTCTTAAAACTTCTTCTATTATCATAGCATTTTCTTTTATGTATTCATCGTCTGGCTCTAAATGTAAAAATAATGTTACAAAAGGTGATTGACCATTTGTTGTCATCAATGTATTTATTTGATATTGTATTGTTTGTACACCTGCACTTAATTCTGTTTTAAGTCTTTGCTCTACTAAATCTTCTATTATATCTTTGGTTAATTTTCCTTTAAAGTTTTCTTCTATTTCTTTTACAAATTTATCATGGCTTTTTCTTAAATATTTACCAAGATGTTTTAAATCTACAGATTGCCCTCCATATTGATTACTTGCAACTGCAGCAATAATTTGTGTTGTAATTGTACATGCTACTTGGAAACTTTTTGGGGTTTCAATCATTTTTCCATTCATAACTGTTCCATTATCTAACATATCTCCTATATTTATTAAACAACAGTTGAATATTGGTTGAACAAAGTAGTCTGCATCATGAAAATGTAATATTCCATCTTCATGAGCTTTTGTAATTTTTTCTGGTAATAATAATCTATTTGTTAAGTCTCTTGATACTTCTCCAGCAATATAATCTCTTTGTGTTGATGCTAAAACAGTATTTTTGTTAGAATTTTCTTCTGCTAGTTCTTTATTTTCATTTCTTATTAAACCTAAAATAGATTCATCAGTAGTATTTTGTTTTCTTACTAATGCTCTAGTGTATCTATATACTATATATTTTTTAGCTAACTCATATTTATCTATTTCCATTAACTTTTCTTCTATTATGTCTTGTATATCTTCTACAAGCATTCTCTTTTTATTTAATTCTTCAATATATGATATTATTGAATTTATTTCATCTTTAGTAGCTTTTTGATGACGTCTTACCTCTGTGTTAGCTTTTTCTATTGCTACTCTTATTTTGCTTCTATCATATTCTACAGCTCTTCCATCTCTTTTTATTACTTTCATTTAACTTGCCCCCTCGTTTTTTCTATAAACATATTATATGTATTTTTTTAATTTTTCCGTTGCAAATGCAACAATATCTGTTTTTTGTTTGTTTTAGAAAAATTATTCCTATTAATTTGCCATTTTGCTCAATTATTACATTTTTGTTACGTTAATATTACATTAATAATATTTTTTAAGCTAAGCTGTAATAGTATATATTTAAACATTTTGTCTCAAGTTTAAATAATCTGTTGCATAATTTTTTTGTTTTTTGTTGCAAATGCAACTAATTTATATTATAATATTTTTATATTAGAAAGGATATTATTTTTTATGAAAATAGATTTAGATATTACTCAATTTACAAATAATTTTAAAACTAATTGTTCTAAAACACAAACTAAATCCTTCTCTAAAGGAGAAATTGTTACAACATATTTAGTTAATCGTAATCAACTTTGCATCCTTTTAGATGGAGCTGCAGATTTAATAAGATATGATAGTAATGGTAGTCAAAGTATTATTGAACACATATCTAAAAATGATTTGTTTGGAGAAGTTTTTAATCAAATAAAAACTAATAATGAATTATTTGTAATAGCCAAGAAAAAATGTAATGTGTTATTTTTTTCGTATGATTATTTTAATAAAAAATGTAAAAGAAATTGTAAATTTCATGAAATTTTGACGTCAACTTTGCCAAGTTTAGCTTTAAACAAAATTATGAATTTAAATACTAGAATAGAACTTCTTTCTAAAAGAACTACAAGAGAAAAACTTTTAGCTTATTTTTCAATATTATCTTCTAGAAATATTAGCAAAACTTTTAATCTTTCTATGTCTTTTACTGATTTAGCAGATTATTTAAGTGTGGATAGAAGCGCTATGATGCGTGAATTAAAATATTTAAAAGAAGATGGAATTATAAAAAAAGATGGAAATGTTGTGACATTGTTAGTATAAAAATGTTTTTAAATTGATAATTTTCCTAGAATATAAAAAATGAGGAACTAAAAATAGTTCCCATAATCCTTTTTTAACCGAATAGTTTTATCTTTTATTTTCATTGAATATTTTATTTATTTCACTTTGTAATGTATAACTTGTTTTGTATAAAATTTTTTCTTCATATTTTTCATCTTTGCTAATATAGAATATATTCATCGGCTCTGGTTTGGATTCATCAAAATTATCACAAGCCATTATATGATATTTATCTCCTTTTGAATTATATAATATTAACTCTGGACATCCTTCAAAGTAATCTCCTGCACCGTATTCTCTGTCAAATTCTTCATCTGGATATAGTTTTGCAGAATTTATAATTGATAATATATTTTTTAACACTGTTTTATCTTCTATTTCTATAGGTGTTGTATACTTTATCCCTTCTGTAGAATTCTTATCTTCTACTGATACTTCCATTTTTACTATATCTTCTAATATATTCGTGTGTTCTTCTTTATCATTTTCTATAGTTGCAATATTATTTTCTTCTTGTTGTAATGTGTTAATTTGATTTTCCAAACTACTTACTTTACTTGTTAATTCATTTTTTTCTGTGTTTATTTTGTAAATAAAAAATGCCATTACTACTATAATCAAAATTGCTATAATAAATAGTAATGTGCTTAAAATTGTGTTTTGCTTATTTCCTTCCATACCTATTCTCCTTCTTCCTTCTTTATAAGATATTTATATTTTTAACATAACTTCATATTTTTGTCAACAAAACTTTCTTTAACTTTAATTTATAAAGATATATCTTATATTATATTGGAAGAGGTTGTGTTAATACAAATGTATATGGAAATAAAAAACATCCATACTAGTGTGAGTGTTCTTATAGGATTTTTTACAAAATGCTGATAAATCAATAATTACATGCTACACAAAAAAGCATATTTACATTATTTTCCAAAATTTTATTTTGTTCGATTGTATTTCGAGTAATAATG
>CAOPQH010000029.1 GCA_948505485.1 uncultured Clostridia bacterium | reverse complement strand
TGTAAAAGCGTATTTTTAAAAATTTTTTTATTATACGGATATATAGACACATTTCCTAATAAACTACTTCCAGTATAAATATGCCAGTTTTTAATTTTGGTATTGTGCCAAATCTTTTGATTCCACATAAAAAAGCGGAATAAATTCCGCCCTTAAAGAGTCTGATTAAGTTTAGGCTCTTTAGTTTTGCTTTTTCACTAATTTATGATATATTTTTATCGGTGATATTAATGTCTAAATTTACTATAAAACAGATTTTTATTGATAATTGGGATAGTTTTGTTACTAATTGTAGTGATGTAAATATTAGACCTGTCGTTTTTGAAGAAGTTAATAAGATTATTAATTGTGGTAATCCGGATTTTGGCTATGCTTTATATGTTTGTGAACATTGTGGTAAATTTTTAAAAGTTCCTTTTAGATGCAAATCTAGATTTTGTAATACTTGTGGTGTTAAATATGCTCAAGATAGAGCTTTGGCTATGGCTAAAAAATCTATTCGTTGTAAACACAGGCATATTGTTTTTACTATGTCTGACAAATTATGGTTGTACTTTCAAAAATATAGATACCTTTTGAATGGCTTATTCGAAGCTTCTTCTAATGCTATTCTTTCTTGGTTTTATGAATTAAACAAGTCTCAGAATTTTAAACCTGGTATAATGTGTACTCTTCATACTTTTGGTAGAGATTTAAAATGGAATCCTCATATTCATCTGCTTTGTACTGAAGGTGGTGCTGGTAACACTGAAATTTTTAGAATTGTCCATCATATTAACTTTAAAGCTCTTAGATTTAGGTGGCAAAAATTATTATTAGATTATCTTTCTATTAATTTACCTGCTTGTGAACTTCCTAAATTCAAAAAACTTAAAAATCAAATATATAAAGAATATAATAATGGTTTCTACGTTTATGCTAAACCTGATAACATCTCTTCTATAAAACAAACCATTGATTATGTTGTTAGATACACTGGTAGACCTGCAATGGCTCAATCTCGTATTCTTAATTATGATGGTGAATATGTTACTTTTTGGTATGATAGACACGAAGACGGAAAACATGTTGAAGAAACAGTCCATGTCTATGAATTTATAAAAAGATTAATTAAACACATTCCTGATAAAAATTTTAAAATAGTTAGATACTACGGCTTATATGCTAGAGAACACAAACATTCTAGTAGAATATTTAAATTATTAAATCAAACTCAAATAGAAATTAGAGAACAATTAAGAAAGTGGAATCTTTCTATTGAATTATCTTTCGGGTATAATCCAACAAATTGTGATTGTGGAGGACATTTCATATTTTTCGAATTAAAAGTCCCCTCCAAACTATTGTCAAATGTCTCCTAAGTTTATATAATGTCTTTGGTGATTTTAATGAAAAATAAAAAGAATAAATATCCTTTTGCTAATGAAGTAAAAGAAATGAAAGATAATTTTAAAAAAATGATTGATTCCATGTCTGATGATGAATTTCTTGATTTTATAGAATACATAAATGCTTGTTCTAACATCTCTGAAGAAGATTATGACAAAGAACTCTGGGCTGGTGATGAAGGCTGGGAAGATAAAGCTGCGAAATTCTATGGTTATGATTTTGATAATATTGAAGATGATGACAGCTTACCATTTTAACTTCAAAATATTATATTTTGAGGCATATTCATTATGCCTTTTATTTTTGCATTCTTTTTATTAAAAAATAGGACTTTCCTATAATATAAAAAAATAAAAGGTATAAAACCTTCTATTCCTTCTGTGGTGCGTCATCAGGGGGTCGAACCCTGGACCTTCGGATTAAGAGTCCGCTGCTCTACCAACTGAGCTAATAACGCATTTTTAAATCCTTTTTATTATACTACATAATAAAATTTTGTCAAGATAATATATTATAAAAAATTTTGAAAATTTCCATATAATAAAAAAAGCCTAAATATATTTATTTAAGCTTTTTCTATATCTACACTATATTCTTATTATCTTTTTTCTTTTGTTCTTTCTTTTTATCTTCCTTTTGGGTCTTATCCTTAGCATCTTTCTCTTGTTTTTTATCTTTTGCTTCTTTATTATCTTCTTTTACGGGCTCCGCGCTTGTTTCAACTGTCCTTTTTCCTCTTTTTATCACTCTTTGCATACAATTGTATGTATCTTTTGATAACAACGTTTTTGCAACTATATTACCATTTACTCTCTCAATCTTATATGTTTCTGTTACAATACCATTTACACCTTTTTGTTCTATTTTCTCCTGTCCCTCATCTAAATTATTATCATCTATATATTTTACAGAAAAAGGAATTGTTGATATTGTATGTGTTTCAAAACTAATTTCAGATTCATTTTCTTGTTTTAATCCATTTATCTCAATTTTTGCTACTCCATTATTAATTGAAGCATTAATTTTAATTGGATATTTTCTAGTATTTTTAAACTTGAAATCTTGAGATCCGTACACTACAGTAGCATCTCTACCTGCAGGTAAATATGATGTTACAAATTGATGATTTCTCCTTTGTGTTATTTCTAAATTAGCTAATACAACTGCATTATATAAAGTTGATGATATTTGGCAAATTCCTCCTCCTAATCCATCTACCACTTGGCCATTTTCATATACTTTTGCTTCTCTATATCCTGCAGCAATTGTTCTTTCTCCAACTGTAGTATTATAAGAAAATTCTTGATTTGCTAATAGTATAGTACCATTTATTTTATTAACTGCTAATTGTAAATTAGTTGTTCTATCCTCATTACTCATATCGTATCTAGTTGTATAACTCCCTAAAACGTCTGGAAATGCTTCTGACCCTATTTTTTCTAGTGTTATTTCTGGTTTAGTTATTATTAAAGGAATTATATATTCTTCTTTTTCTTCTTTTAAAATTTCTTTTGCTTTTTCTAAATCAAAATCTATTCCATTAACTTCTGGATGTACTTCAAATGGTTCTTTTATAAAATATGCATTTTGAGCTTCTTTATAAACTTCTTCTTTTATTTTTTCTAAATTTACTTCTTGTGGCTTTTGATTTGTTACTGATATTTCTATAAATTCCTTTTTATTATCTATATCTTGTAACTCTTCATATATTTTATTTATACATTCTTGTTCATTAACTATAATTCCTTCTTTACCTTTTGTTATAATCAAATTGTTTTCTTCAATATAATATCCACTTTCTATAATTGTTCCTGGCAAATTTTTACTAATCTCTGTCATTATATTTTTAAGTGCTTCTTCGTTGATATTTACATTTACTGGTATATTTTTCTTTCTTATTAATGTACCTAAAATAGAAAAATTATTAGATACTATGTTTCCTTTTCTTCCAACTAAATAGGCTTCATCAACCGCTTTATTTATGTCGTATGTTATTTCTATTATCTTAGGATTTAAATTTGTTTCATATTCTTGATATGTTAATAATATATCGTGTTGACTTTTGTTTTCGAATAATTCTTCTAAGGCCTGTTTTGCCTCTTCCTGTGTCATTCCTGAAACATCTATCCCTTGTATTGTAATATTACTATATATTTTAGTATTACCCATATTTATTAAAGAAAAAATTATACAAAATATACAAAGTAAAATTATACCTATTACAATTCCTATTATTGTCATTATTTTCTTTTTTCTCTTATTACTTTTTTCTAAAACCTTCTCATAATCTTTATAATCTTCATTTTTATTAACTTTATTTTCTGTTTTTTTATTTAATTTGCTTTTTATTTCTTTTTTTTCAATTTTTTCTTTATTATTTATTTCTTTTTCTTTCTTTATTAATTTATTTTTATTATTTTGGGATTTTATTTTTTTTGTTATTTTTACTTCATCATTTTGTTTTTTAGAGTTTTTTGAAATATTTAATTTTTCTTTCATATTAATACTCCTTTTTTCTTTTTCTGATAAAATATTATCACAATCGTTATATTTTTACAAGGTGTTTATTCCCCATATTAGTATTAAATTCTATGTTTATATGAATAAATTTATGCTTTTTAGTTTTTTACAATTTTTTTCATTTTTTTTATAAAAATACTTGAACATTGTAGAATTTAATATTATAATGTATTCAGCAAAAGATAAATAAGGAGAGTTTTTAGATGGAACTTACAAAAAATATTTTTTTTAATACAGATAAATTAGTTGAAAATAGTAAAATAAAGATTTCTTATACAGGAAAGTTTTTTCAAGATGGATCAGAAGAAGTATCTCTACACTATGGTTTTGGTTTGAATTGGGATAATGTTAATGATGCTAAAATGGAAAAAACTGAACTAGGATTCCAAGCAGAAATCCAATTATCTGAAGGTGATTCTTTTAATTTCTGCTTTAATAATAATGTAGGAGAATGGGATAACAATGATGGTAATAATTACATTTTTCCTATAGAAAAAATTCAAACAGATTTAATGGTATTAAATAATGAAGAAACTTCTATTGCACGTCCTAGAAAACTTAGAAGATCATATATATGGAGTAAAAAAGTACGTTTAGCAGTTTATAAAATAATTACATATTTACCAAAAATAATCTCTGGAAATTATAAACGAAAAATAACAGAATAATATATAAATAACAAACGGAAAGCCTTAATTTTAGCATAACTTTTTTCTTTGGCTTTCCGTTCATTTATTTATGTTATAACCCATCCACCATTTATTGATATTATCTGTCCTGTTGTAAAATTATCCTCTATTAACCAAGAAACGCATTTCGCGATATCCTCTGTTTTACCAATCTTCCTTAATGGTGTCTCATCCTCTAATTGTTTTAATTCGTCTTTTGTTAAATCTTTATTCATGTCTGTATCAATAGCTCCAGGAGCAATTGAATTTACTCTTATATTAGATGGACCATATTCTTTTGCTAGTGCCTTGGTTAACCCATCCATTCCTGCTTTTGAAACTGAATATAATACTTCTAGTGATGCTCCTACCATTCCCCAAATTGATGATATATTTATAATACATCCAGATTTGTTTTTTATCATATTAGGTATTGTTTCTTGACACATCATAAACGCAGAATATAAATTAGTATTTATAACTCTATTCCAATCATTATCTGTTTCATCTATAAACATTTTATATTCATCAATCCCTGCATTGTTAATTAAAACATCTATTTTTCCATATTTATTTAGAACATATTCTACTAATTTATGTCCCTCTTCTCTTGCTGATACATCTGCTTTATAAATATCTATATTTTTCTCATTCATTTCTTCTTTTAATGATATAGCATCTTTTTCTGATTTATTATAATTTGCTATTACCACATGTCCATTGTTTGCTAATACTTTTGCTATTTCTCTTCCTATTCCTTTTGATGCACCTGTTACTATAATTACTTTTTGCATAAATAACTTCCTTTCTCATTATAGAACAAATCGGAAAGCCTTAATATTAGTATAATTTTAACTTTACTATTTGGCTTTCCGTGAATTTGTTCGTGTGCCAAATTTATGTAATAAATTTGTGTACAATGTGTTTTATATTAGAAAGTCCGCATGACTTTCCTATATATAAAAAATAAAAGTCAACAATTAAGAGCTATCTCAAAACTATTGACTTTTTATGGAGCCACTTCTCAGATTCGAACTGAGGACCCCCGCATTACAAGTGCGGTGCTCTGGCCAACTGAGCTAAAGTGGCGTTGTGGTGACCCGTACGGGAATCGAACCCATGTCTCCGCCGTGAAAGGGCGATGTCTTAACCGCTTGACCAACGGGCCTTATATGTAAAGAACTAAATAATTGTATAATTATTTAGTTCTTTTGGTGAGCTATCCGCGACTCGAACGCGGGACAACTTGATTAAAAGTCAAGTGCTCTACCACCTGAGCTAATAGCCCATTAAATGTGAATTAAATTTCACAACGCTATTATATATTACAATATTTTTAGCCAGTTGTCAATACATTTATTTAATTTTTTTATATATTTTAAGTATTTCACTATGCATTTAGCTTTTCTATTACTTCATTTACATCTATTCCGTGTACATCACATGCTTCTTCTAATGTTTCCATTTGTGATGCTGGGCATCCCAAACAATGCATACCAATTTCAAGTAAAATTTCTGCTTTTTCTGGAGCTAATTCTAATATTTCTCCAATTTTTGTATCTTTATTAAATTTCATTTTTTACCTCCTTTATTATTTTTATAGAATTTTATCATATTTTCATATAAAAGTATAGACAAATTTTAAAATTTATTATATTATATATAAAATTACAAGGTGGTGATTTTATTTCTAGATTAATTGATTTGTTTTTTATAACTCTTATTATTAATTCAATTGTAACTTTTTATTCAATTTATACTTTTTTTGATATGAAATTTTTTCATAATTTACAAGGTTCAAAATTAAAAATCAAAAAACAAACTCTTAAATAAGGAGGTAATTAAATTAAATATTTTTTTAAAAAGATTATTATTATTTCTATTTTTTTAATATTTTTTATAATATTTTATATTATCTTATTTTATAAAATATATATATCTGATACAATAATAATAAATTATGGTCTTCAACCTTTTGATATTTGTCAAAATAATATTAAATTATGGAATATTATAAAATTATTTCATTTTATATCATTTTTATTTACTAGTATTATTTTTATTAATTTATTTATTTCCAAATTTTTTATAAAAAAAATTAAAAATAATACAGTAACTTTGCCAAATAATTTAACCGAATTAAATTTATGTATCGGTTATAGTGATTTATATGATTCTAAAATTGTAATTCCCGAATCAGGATTATATCAAAATTTTTTAATTACTGGTACTATCGGATCTGGAAAAACCTCATCTGCCATGTATCCTTTTACAGAACAATTCTTAAAGTATAATTCTGAGCATTCTTTTCAAAAACTAGGTATGCTAATACTAGATGTAAAAGGAAATTTTTATAAGCAAGTTATAAAATTCGCAAAAAAATATAATGTAGAAGATGATATAATTATTATTGAATTGGGATCTTATGTAACTTACAACCCTTTACATAAACCAGATTTAAAACCTCAAATCCTTGCAAACAGGTTAAAAACAATTTTAACTTTATTTTCTGAAAATAACTCTGAATCATACTGGTTAGACAAAGCAGAACAAATTATATCACATTCTATTGTTTTATGTAGACTTTATAATAACGGATATGTTACTTTTCGTGAACTCCATAAACTTATTACTACTAAAAGTTATTATTATGAAAAAATTAATGTTTTAAGGAATTTATTTATAAATTCTAAATTTTCAATAAAAGAAATTTATGAATTAAACTCAGCTATCGATTTTTTCGAAAAAGAATTTTTCTCTTTAGATGATAGAACATTATCAATTTTAAAATCTGAAATCACAAGAATTACAGGTACTTTTATTTCTGATTATGATATTATGAATACTTTTTCACCAGATATTAATAATTTAACCTTTACCGGATTTAATGATGTTATAAATAATGGAAAAATTGTAATTTTAAATCTTAATGTTTCACAATATAAAAACTTAGCAAAAATTATTGCTGCTTACCTTAAATTAGATTTTCAAACTGAAGTTATGAACAATTTGGCAACTAATTGTGTAAAACCCTCTGTTTTTATTTGTGATGAATATGCTGAATTTGCTACAAAAAATGATAATGATTTCTTTTCTTTAAGTAGAGAAGCAAAATGTATAAATATTGTTAGCACTCAAAGTTATTCTTCTTTAAAAAATACTCTAAAAGATGATTCTTCTGTAAAAGTAATAGTGCAAAACTTAATAAATAAAATATGGTTTAGAACTGATGATTTATTTACAATAGAAGAAGCTCAAAAACAATTAGGTAAAGAAGAAAAAACAAAAACATCTTGTACAATTTCAGAAAATGCTAAAGAAACTTATTTTAATTATATAACCAACTCATTAAATTCTTCTAACTCAAATATATCAGAAAGCTATAATACTTATACTCAAACTGATTTCATTTATGACACTAACTTTTTTACCCAAAATTTAGAAACTTTTTCCGCTTTAACTTTTTTGTCTGATGGAAATAAAATCCTAAAACCTTGTAAATTAAAAATGTTTCCATATTTTAAAAATCAATAATGAAAGGATGATTTTATGTTTAAATTTAAAAAATGTTTTTATTATATATTATTTATTTTAATATTTACTATTATTTTAATTTGTATTTTTTCAAATTTCACTTTTGCAGCTGAGCCAAAGCTAGTTTCTACATTAAATAAAGCTTTTGAAAAAATAGAAAGTTGGTTATTAAAGCTATCTACTCCTGCAGCTGCTGTTGCAGTTGCCTCAGGAGTATTTATGAAAAAATTTAGTTTTGGTGATGAAGAAAGAATTAGAATAGGAAAAAAACTAATTAAGGGATCCCTATTTTCTTACGGATTTATTTTAGCAACTGATTTAGTTCTTTCTGCAATTCAATCTCTAATCGGTTAGGATGTGATATTTTGACAGATTCAACTAATATTCCTGAAATTATTATTGCAACAATAAATACAATTTTTGAAAATTTATTTTCTTCTATTGATAATAGCCTTTATTCAGTATTAGATGAAATTACTTTTATATCCACAGATATTCTAAATGATAAATATTTAGGAAAAATATTTGGCACTTCTACATCTAATGGAATATTATTAATTGCAAATGCTCTAGTATTAGCTTTTATTTTATATTTTTCTATACGATTTATGTTATCACATTTTACATATTCTGCTATTGAAACTCCATATCAATTTATTTTTAAATTAATATTTTTTGGAATATGCATGAATTTTTCATATTTTTTAATCGAGCAATTTATTTTAATAATGTCATCTATTTCTTCCGCTATTTTGGAACTTGGTAATAATCTTTTTGATAAAAAAATTTGCTTTTCAACTCTAATTACTTCGATTAATACTAGTATGTCTATAGATAAATCTTCTTTAAATATTTTTTCTATCGATGGAATAATAAAAGGAACACTAACTTTATCTCTTTTAAATTTAGTTTTTTCTTACTCATTGCGATATATTTTAATAAAAGTATTTATTTTAATTGCTCCTTTTGCATTCTTATCTCTTTCTTTACAGTCAACTTCTTGGTTTTTTAAATCTTGGATAAGAAATTTATTTTCTTTATTTTTTATTCAAATAATTGTATCTCTTGTATTATTAATTTTATTTTCAATGGATTTTTCTTCTGGAAATTTGATAACTAAATTTATTTATATTGGAGGAATATATTCATTAATTAGAGCTAATAGTTTTGTACGAGAATTTATTGGTGGAATTTCTACAGAAGTTCATTCTAATTTATCAGGATTTAATTCTTTTCTAAAACATTAAATGGAGGTGAAAAATTGAAGTTTATTTTTCCACAAAATTACAATTTTAAAATAAAATTTCTAGGTTTTTTAGATTATTCTACTATTACTTTAAATATTATATGGCTTGCAATTATTTTAATTTTTGTAAATTTATTTAATTTTACTTTATATACAAAAATATTATTTATTATTATTTTTAGCTTTCCATTATTTATTTTTAGTATTATTGGATTTAATGGTGAAAATATTATTTATGTATTTTTTTATGTTATTAAATTTTTTTTAAAACCTAAAGTATACCTTTATAAAAAAGAATATAATTAAGAATTAATTTACTTTTTTATTATATTTAATATTTGATTTCATATACCTTTCATGATATAATTTTACAAAATACGATTTATTTAGAGGGAGGAATTATGAAATTAGAAAAATCAGATAAACATTTATTATTTTCAGAAACATACTTACCTGACATTTTCTTTTCAGAATATTTATCACAAGTTCCTGGCGATTATTTAAAAGTGTACTTGTATATATATTTTTTATCGAAGCACAATAAAGATATAAAATTAAATGATTTATCTAAAAAACTTTCATTACCATTGAAAACTATTAATGACTCTTTGAAGTTTTTAGAAGAAAATAATTATATTATAAAAAAGCCATCAGGTTACATAATCGTTGATTTACAAGAGGTAACTTTACATAAACTTTATTCTCCAAATTTGCAGTTGTCACCTGAAAAGATAAAAGAGAATTCTAATAATCAATCTAGAGCTAAAGCAATTGAGCATATTAACAATAAATATTTTCAGGGAATTATGGGACCATCTTGGTATAATGATATTGATTTATGGTTTAAAAAATATAATTTTGACGAACAAGTTATGATTGCACTTTTTGATTATTGCTTTAATAGAGCTGCTTTACATAAAAATTATGTTCAAACAGTTGCAGAAGCATGGGGTTTAAATAAAATACAAACTTGGGCAGATTTAGATTTATATTATCAGAAACAAGAAAAAATTAATAAGATTAAAAAAACTATTGCAAAAAAATTAGGAAAACATAGTGGACTTACCCAATATGAAGAAGCTTATATAGAAAAATGGGTTTTTGATTATGGTTATGAGTTTGACATAATTGAGATTGCCTTAAAAAGAACAACATTTAAGTCTAATCCAACTTTCGAATATATTAACAATATCATTACAGATTGGCATGATAGAAATTTGAAAACACCAAATGAAGTTTTAGAATTTTTAGAAAAAAGATCAAAACAAGTAAAAGATATTAAAAAATTAGAAAAACAGGTTTCTAAATCTTCTTTTTCTCAGCGTAAATATGATAACCTAGATTTCTTATATGCAAATAATACAGATAAAGAAGGAGAAGTTAATGGCTAGTAATAATTTAAATTTAATATTAAAAGAATATGAATACAATAAACGAAAAGCAGAATTAGATTTAGAAAGTAGAAAATCAGATTTATATAATTCTATTCCTAGATTAAACCAAATAGAAAATGAATTAAATAATTATGCAATTAAAACAGCAAAAAGTATTTTACATAATGAAAAAAAATCAATAATAGACCTTAATAAAAAAATTGAAAAATTAAAAAAAGAGAGAGAAAACTTACTAACTCAACATAATATTGATTTAAATTATTTAACTCCTAATTATAAGTGTAAATTTTGTTGTGATACAGGCTACATAACACATAAAAATAAAAAAACAGAAATGTGTTCTTGTTTAAAACAAAGACTTTTAGATGAATGCTATAATAATTCAAATCTATCTAATATTAATAACGAAAACTTTTCTAACTTTAATGATAAAATATTTTCTAATAGTGTAGATTCATCTAAATTTAAATATAATATTTCTCCGAGAGAAAATATAAATAATATTAAAAAAAGATGCCAAGCATTTATTGATAATTTTGATAATCCTCATACAAAGAATTTACTATTTACAGGAAATACTGGATTAGGAAAAACATTTATGTCAAATTGTATAGCAAATGAATTATTAAAAAAAGGGAAAACCGTTTTATACCAAACAGCTCCAGTTTTATTAGAAAGCATTATTGATGCAAAAATGAATAAATCAAAGAGTAACTATGTTAACAATATTGATAAAGATATTTTAAATGTTGATCTTTTAATTATAGATGATTTAGGCACAGAATGTTTGAATTCTATGAAATTAAGTGAGCTGTTTACTATTTTAAATACAAGATTATTAAATTTAAATTCAAAAATAACAAAAACAATAATATCTACAAATTTAGGAATAGAAAATATATTTAATAATTATGAAGAAAGGATAGGCTCTAGAATTGCGGGATTCTACGATATTTACTATTTCTTCGGAGATGACCTAAGATTTAAAAAAACGTAACTAAGAATCTGTACACAGTAGAAACCGCTACGAATTCTAACTTCCGCCATAATTATCTTCTACGGAGAGTTATCCCACTGGGATAACTTTCCTAGAATATAAAAAAATTGAGTATAATATTTATACTCAATTTTTTATTTCTTTGTTATTCATCTTCTGGGCTAATTGTTTCAATGCTTACAACTTTTCCTCCATCGCTTGTTCTCATTAATGTTACACCTTGAGTTGATCTACCAAGAACACTTATATCTTTTACCTTAAGCCTTATAATCGTTCCAGTATCAGTAATTAGCATTACATCTTCATCTTCTGTTGCAATTCTAACTCCTACTAATTTTCCTGTTTTTGGTGTTATTTTATATGTAACTACTCCTTTGCCACCTCTATTTTGAACTCTATACTCATCTAATTCAGTCCTTTTTCCAAAACCATTTTCTGTTATTGCAAGTAATGTAGCTTGTGCACCAGCTATTACTGATTCCATTCCAATTACTTCGTCATCATCATCAATTCTTATTCCTATAACGCCTTGTGCTGTTCTTCCTATTGGTCGTACATCTTTCTCGTCAAAAGTTATACTCATTCCATTATGAGTAACTAATACAACATTGTCTTCTCCATCTGTCAATCTTACAGAAATTAATTCATCATCATCTTTTAAATTAATACCTTGTAATCCTGTTTTTCTTGCTGAATTATACTCTAATAATGATGTCTTTTTAATTAATCCATTTTTTGTAGCCATTAATAAGTACTTTCCTTCAGCAAAATTTTGAATTGGTATTACTGCAGAAATTTTTTCTCCTGGGTCTAAACTTAATAAATTCACAATCGCTGTTCCTCTTGCTGTTCTTCCAGCTTCTGGAACTTCATATCCTCTTAATTTATATAATTTACCTTTATTAGAGAAAAATAAAATTGTGTCATGAGTAGAAGATGTAAATATTTGTTTAACAAAATCCTCTTCTCTTGTAGAAATTCCAGTAATTCCTTTTCCTCCTCTTTTTTGACTTCTATATGTATCTATTGGCATTCTTTTTATGTATCCAAAATGGGTTAAAGCAATTACTGTTTGTTCTTCTTTTATAAGATCTTCTATATCTATTTCTCCTTCATCAGGAACTATCTTTGTCTTTCTGTCATCTCCAAATTTATCTCTTATTTTTATTAATTCTTCCTTTATTATGTCAAATACTAATTTCTCACTATTTAATATATCTCTTAAATGTGCAATTAATTTCATTAATTCTTCATATTCATTTTCTATCTTTTCTCTTTGTAACCCTGATAATGTCTTCAATCTCATATCAAGAATTGCTTGAGCTTGTATATCAGTTAAACCAAATTTCTCCATTAATCTTTCTTTTGGATCATCATATGAAGACCTTATAATATTAATTACTTCATCTATATTATCTAAAGCAATTTTTAAACCTTCTAAAATATGTGCTCTTGCTAATGCTTTATCTAATTCAAATTTAGTTCTACGTAATATTACATTTTTTCTATGATCTATATAATTGTCTAAACATTCTCTTAATGTTAAAATCTTAGGTTCACCGTTGACTAAAGCAAGCATAATAATTCCAAATGTATCTTGCATTTGCGTATTTTTATATAATTGATTTAATACAACTTGAGCATTTGCATCTCTTTTTAATTCTATAACTATTCTAACTTTATCTATTCTATCAGATTCATCACGAATTTCAGATATTCCTTCAATTCTCTTTTCTCTAACTAATTTTGCCATATTTTCAATTAATCTTGCCTTGTTTACTTGATATGGTAAAGAAGATACTATAATTCTTTGTTTATTTCCTGATGTTTCTTCTATTTCTGTCTCAGCCCTTAATGTTATCTTTCCTCTACCTGTTTTATATGCATTTTTTATACCTTCAATTCCTAGTATAATTCCTTCTGTTGGAAAATCTGGTCCTTTAATAACTTCCATTAAATCTTCATCAGTTACTTCATCTTCATCTATAATTTTTATAATTCCATTTATTACTTCTGTTAAATTATGTGGAGGTATATTAGTAGCCATTCCTACGGCAATTCCTGAAGAACCATTTACTAATAATGCTGGTATTTGTGCTGGTAATACAGTAGGCTCTTGTAATCTATCATCATAATTAGGCATAAAATCAACCGTATTTTTTTCAATATCTGTTAACATAAATTCCGAAATTTTAGACATTCTTGCTTCTGTATATCTCATTGCTGCTGCTCCATCTCCATCTATTGATCCGAAATTTCCATGTCCATCAATTAACATATATCGCATTGAAAAGTCTTGTGCCATTCTTACCATAGCATCATAAACAGATGCATCACCATGTGGATGATATCTTCCTAAAACTGATCCAACTGTATTAGCACATTTTCTATATGGTTTGTCTGATGTTATCCCATCTTCATGCATAGCATACAAAATTCTTCTATGAACTGGTTTTAAACCATCTCTTACATCAGGTAATGCACGAGAAACAATAACACTCATTGCATAATCAATATATGCTGTTCTCATTTCAAGTTCAATATCACGTTCAATTATTTTTTCATCTTGTCTTTCCATTGTTTTCCCTCTTTCTTTTTTCTTCTATTTTCTACATTTGTATTATACTAAAATAGAAAAAAATTTGCAAGAAATTTATTTAAAAACTTTAGGGAAATAGGAAATAATAAAGATTTATATTAACTTTTTTGATAATTCTATTGTTTCCCTATTTAAATTAAAATTCTTTCCATTATTTTTTATTAAATTATGTAAATTTTCAACAATCCTCGCATCATTTATTGTCTTTTCAAAAGGAATTAATTTTTTCATATTACTTTCTATTTTATTATAGTATTTTTGCATATTGTCAAAATCTTTATTTTCAAAAGATTCTTTCCAGTCTTTTATATATTCTTCTAAATTAGTAATATCCTCAGTTTGTTCTTTTAATGTGTTTTCTAAGCTAGATTCTATATTATGTAATATTGAATCTTTTCCATTTTTTAGAACACTTTCTACTTTATTATTTATTAATCCCGCATTTTTAACTTGTCTTATTGCAAAATCTAAAACATAAGAAATTTGATC